>JBDSFC010000574.1:0-4713 GCA_039919745.1 Bacteroidia bacterium
CATCCGGTAAAAAGCGATACGTTATGGGGTAAGCGGTTTCAATTGTATCAATACCAATATTAAAAACCAGTCGGCGATAATGATGAAGATTTTCATCAATAACACCAATAAGATCAGGTTTTATACCTGTTTTACAATATTCTGCTAATTTGGATTGTTGCGCGTGAGTATCTTCCTTAAGCAATGGCATGTTCTTTCTTCCAGGTTTTTGAAACAATGGTTTCCATTCTTATAATTTCTGTTTGCAATTCTTCCAGTTCAGGAATATTAAAATCGCGTTCTAATAAAACCGGTACAGGTTGCAATAAGCCGGTAGTGTATTCAAAAAGATCATATACTTTATCAATAACGGCTTCGCCGTGTGTATCAATAATTACAGTATCTGAGATCTGTTCGTGGCCGGCCATGTGAATATAACTTACTTTATTAAGTGGTAGTTTATTTATAAATTCTTTGGCATTATATTTATGATTGAACGAGTTAACGTAAACATTATTTACATCTAGTAATAAATTACATCCCGATTCATTTACAATTTCTGAAATAAAAGTGGCTTCGTCCATTTCGGCGGCAACCGGTGTGTAGTAAGAAACGTTTTCGATAGCCAAGGGCATTTCTAAAACATCCTGTACTTGTTTAATGCGCGCAACAATGTGTTTAACGGCATCTTTTCTAAAAGGTATTGGTAATAGATCATACAAATGTGCGTTGTCGCATTTTGCATAACTTAAATGTTCAGAGTAGATCTGTATTTTATATTGTTTAATAAATTTTTTGATCTTGTGTAAGAACTCAAAATCCAGATCGTCAGGACTGCCGATCGATAAAGATAAGCCATGACAGCTGATAGGATATTTTTCTGCCGCTTTATCTAATTGTTTTTTCCAGAAGCCGCCCATGCCAATCCAGTTCTCGGGCGCCAGCTCAATAAATGCAGGTTTAAGAACATCTGAAACTAAAAACTCTTCAGAAAAATCTTTTCTAAAACCAATACCAATATGTTTGTTATCTTTTAATTGCATAACGTAAAAAAATCAACCCCTCTTTTTTGGAGAGGGGCTGAGTTTTATATTTCAAAATTATTTTGGAGTTTCAGTTTTTTTCTTTTCTCCACATTTACCTTCTCCACATTTACCGTCTTTAGCTTTTTTCTCTCCGCATTTACCATCTTTAGCTTTTGCGTCTTTGTGTTCTCCACATTTACCGTCTTTAGCTTTTGCATCTTTGTGCTCACCACATTTTGCATCTTTAGTTTTAGTATCAGTTTTAGCACCGTCTTTTTTCTCGCCGCAATTTAACTCGATAGTTTTAACTAATGAAGTACGAACTTCGCCTGCAGTCCCTAAACCGTTATAATTTAATAAACTGTTTGTGTTAGCTTTAACAACCGAAACACTTAATAAAGCACCTGCAATCATTGAGCAAGTAACTAATGTTGATTTTTTTTCCATTTTTGTTTTTAGTTTAAAGGTTTATATGAATTTACGTATTAATAGTCGAAATTGGATTTAATACCTTACAAAAAAAGTTATTATTTTTTTAGATTTTTCGTAATTAGTTGATTTAGAGCCTCTTTTTTATTTTTGGAAAGCGTTAAAGGGCTTTTCTCGTAGGATGCTCTAAAAAGCTGGTTTATTTTCTTGTTTTGGGCCACAAAAAAACGACAATATTTACACATGATTAAGTGAAAGTTAAGTTGTAATTTTTCTGAAAAGGTTAAAGTGCTGAATTCACTTTTAGTGGTAAGATAAGTAGCATCCTTACAACCAAACGTGTACCATTTATGTGTATGTTCTTTTAACTCTTCCATTATAGTTTTAACCAATTCTTTTCAAGACAGGCCCTAACTTGTAGCTTGGCCCGGTGAATAATAACCCAAAAGTTAGACGAGCTGATATTAAATTCCTTACAAACAAATTTTGAATCGGCATCTTCCAATAAGCTCATTGTAAAAACACCTTTCCATTTTTCCGGCAATTCTCCTAAACAAGCTTCTAAAGTTTTATAAAACTCTTTTGTATCAAAATTACTATCTGTTGTTGCCCAATCTTTGGGTTTAGTATCACTTTTCCAATGTCCATTGGCTTCTTTATTAAAAAAATAATCATAAGAAGGAGCGTCATATGTGGTTAGCTGCAATGGCGATTCATTCCTGGTAGAAGCTTTTTTATAATGATCGATAATTTTATTTTTTAAAATGCTTACCAGCCAGGTTTTTTCAGAAGCCTGTCCCATATAGGTATTTGCTCCATTTAATGCAGATAAAAAACAATCCTGAACAAGATCTTGCGCTAACTCGTCGTTATTTACACGGTAGTAAGCAAATTTATATAGATAATCGGCGTATAATTCCACCCATTTGGCAGGATTGAGACCTTGTTGTGTATTTAAAGTTTTTTCCAATTATTTGTTAAAAGTAGAAAGAAAAATTCATATAATGCTTTGTAATAAAGTGTTTTAACCAATAAAAGTAGTATCTTTGCGGCGCTTAAAAACCAAATATGTCTGAAATTAGAAACATTGCCATCATTGCCCACGTAGATCACGGGAAAACCACTCTTGTAGATAAAATCTTACACCAGTGTAATTTATTTCGTGAAAACCAGGCAACCGGCGAATTGATCCTTGATAACAATGACCTTGAGCGTGAACGCGGAATTACTATTCTTGCAAAGAACGTTTCTGTACAATACAAAGGAACCAAAATTAATATTATTGATACTCCTGGTCACGCGGACTTTGGAGGTGAAGTTGAGCGTGTAATGAACATGGCTGATGGCGTAATTCTTTTAGTAGATGCGTTCGAAGGACCAATGCCACAAACACGTTTCGTGTTACAAAAAGCTATTGCTGCTGGCAAAAAAGCTATTTTGGTTATTAATAAAGTTGATAAACCAAATTGTCGTCCTGAAGAAGTGCACGATAACGTTTTTGACTTGTTCTTTAACTTAGATGCGAACGAAGATCAGTTAGATTTCCCAACTGTTTATGGTTCTAGTAAACAAGGCTGGATGGGGCCTGATTACAAAACACCAACAACCGATGTAACTTATTTATTAGATACAATTCTTGCAAAAATTCCTACAGCGCCAAAACGCGAAGGAACTCTGCAAATACAAATTACTTCGTTGGATTATTCTTCTTTCATTGGTCGTATTGCAGTGGGTCGTATCTTCCGTGGAATTATAAAAGAAAATATGCCTGTTAGCGTTGTAAAACGTGATGGTAGAATTCAAAAATCAAGAATTAAAGAACTATTTATTTTTGATGGTTTAGGTAAAATGAAAGTGACAGAAGCCGAAACCGGTGATATTTGCGCTTTTACAGGGATTGAAGGTTTTGAAATCGGTGATACTGTTGCTGATTTTGAAAATCCGGAAGCAATGCCAACCATGCATATTGACGAACCAACCATGAGTATGTTGTTTACAATTAACAACTCTCCGTTCTTTGGTAAAGATGGTAAATTTGTTACTTCCCGTCACTTACGCGATCGTTTATATAAAGAATTAGAAAAGAACTTAGCTATGCGCGTTGAAGAAACCGGTTCTCCTGATTCTTATTTAGTGTTTGGCCGTGGTATTCTTCACTTATCTGTTTTAATTGAAACTATGCGCCGCGAAGGTTATGAGTTACAATTAGGCCAGCCACAGGTTATTATTAAAGAAATTGATGGCGTTAAACACGAGCCAATTGAGGTGTTAACTGTTGACGTTCCACAAGAATCTTCAAGTAAAGTAATTGATCTGGTAAGTCAACGTAAAGGAAATTTATTGATCATGGAACCAAAAGGAGATCTTACTCATATCGAGTTTGAAATTCCTTCACGTGGTATTATTGGTTTACGTAATAACGTTTTAACTGCAACTGCAGGTGAAGCAATTATGGCGCACCGTTTTAAAGCTTATGAGCCTTGGAAAGGGCCAATTCCTAGCCGTATTGCCGGTGTATTAATTAGCAAGGATAAAGGCAACGCAGTAGCTTATTCAATTGATAAATTACAGGATCGTGGTAAATTCTTTATCGAAGCTGGTGAAGAAATTTATCCGGGTATGATCATTGGCGAGCATATTCGTCCTGATGATCTGGTAGTAAATGTTTGTACAGAAAAACAATTAACAAACATGCGTGCTTCGGGTACAGATGAAAAAATGCGCATCGTTCCTAAAATTAAATTTAGTTTGGAAGAAGCTATGGAATATATCCAGGGCGATGAATATGTAGAAATTACACCTACATTTATCCGTCTTCGTAAAATTTATCTTGAAGAGAATGAAAGAAAGCGTATGAGCAAAAAATTAGAAGCTCAATAATAGAATTTGTGTATAATGTATATCAAAAAAAGCTCTGTAGTAACCTGCAGGGCTTTTTTTAATACCATTTATTGAAATAATAATAATTTTTTTGCGTTACATAGCTTTGTATAACTTTACAAAAAGCAGTATATAACTTAAAGTGCTATCAAATTATAAAATAACCAATCTTAGTTTTATTAGTTTATGCATACTAATAACCGTGATGGTTGTTTTTTATTTACCTATTAATGTATTTAACTACGATGTTTTTGGGTATTACATGTATTTACCACTCACGTTTAAATACCATGATCTTACGATACAAAACTATACTACTATTACTGATATCTTTAATCAATATCATACCAGCGAAACTTTTTACCAGGCAATAAAGTGGGATATGGTAATTGGGTAATGC
>JBDSFC010000575.1:0-3340 GCA_039919745.1 Bacteroidia bacterium
GTTTTACGTACATGGCATTTTTCTGTATCCACAACACCTTTTACTTCTTTCGAATATTTTCTGATCTCTTCTATAAGTTCATCGTAAACCTGTTCATCCATAATTTCACCAAGCGCAGGTCTAAAAATAAGATAACTGTTATATAAAATTATTCCTGAAGCAACTAATGCGGCCCAATCATCCGCGGTTTCAAATCCTTTTCCAAAGATCAAAGCAATAGAGATTCCTATAAAAGCAGTAACAGAAGTAATTGCATCACTTCTATGATGCCAGGCATCCGCTTTTAAAGAAGAACTATTTGTTTCAACACCTTTCTTTTTTACGATCCGATAAAAGGTTTCTTTAATAACAATAATAATTCCTAAAACAATTAATGTATAAGACTTTGGCAATTCATGTGGTGTTTGTATGTTTTGAATACTTGTATAAGCAATTATTATCGCAGAAGTTATAAGAAATCCAACCACCAAAAAAGTAACTAATGGTTCAGCTCTTCCATGACCATAAGGATGATTTTTATCTTTTGGACGGGTTGAATATTTTATCCCAAACAAAACAATAATGGAAGAAAAAATATCAGAAGTTGATTCTATTGCATCCGCAATTAAGGCATACGAATTGCCAAAATACCCCGTAAGTCCTTTAAGCAAAGCAAGAAGTGAATTTCCCACTATGCTTAAATAAGTTGCCTTTATGGCTTTTTCTTTGTGTTCCATTTAAAATTTATTCCCAAAAATTCCATTTCTGTGGCCAGTAATCAATTGTCTTGATCTCAAAATCGGTTATAGAACATTTTTCTTTTGATTTGTTCCAAATAAAAGCAGTGAATTTTGAGCTATCTTTTATTTTTTTATAAGATGTGCCGCAATAACTATCTGCATAAATGCTTATTGTAGAATCAGGTTTCAAAGCAAAATTACCTGAAGGCATTGAATTAAAAAATAATGAAGTATTTGTTTTATTATCATTTATAGAAACGCTAGCTGTAACATTTTGAACTTTGCTTTTTACTTTTAGTGTTGTTTTAAAAAGAATTAGCTGGCCTTCTTTTGAGCTAATTTTATTTAAAGCTGCAGTGGCATCAAGAGGGTATTCGTTTGTAGAATCTACATTTAAATGGAAATTATTTTTCGTCAAGACAATTCCCTGAGCATCTTTAAATTTAAAATCCTTTTGTTCAAACACGTTTGCAAAATATATTACACTTTCACCGTTTACCGTTTTATCTTTATCTTCTTTTTTACGCGAATACAATTTATAATTAATACCCTGTGTTTGAACATTCTCTATCAGGTAAGGATAATACTCAGCTGCAATAGCTTGCTGTATTGGATATGATGAGGCAAGCACAAGATAATCCGTTTTAAGTATCGAAACAAATTCAGAAAAATATTTTACCGAAATAGCAACCGAATCTGCGGAGCCTTTGTATTCAAAGCTTCCATATCTTTTATGATAAACGTCCTTCATGATATCATCCGCGTCAAAAAAAACCGCATAGACATGTTTATCGCCAAGCATTCTTTTAAGTTCCTGCGTTCTTTCAAACTGGTATTCAAAAACCGTTTTTACACATTGATGATAATAATCTTTTTTATAATAGGTTTTAAATAATAAAACGCCTGCAATGACCAGAACAACAACATTAAAGGCCCATTTGATCTTAACATCCATTAAAGAGCTTATGAAAACAACAATTGCCACACCCGAAAATAACATTACCGAATTTTGAAAGATGGGCGCGTTAAAAACTGAGTACAAATAAACAACCAGATAATTCACTAAAAAAATTACAAGCAGGTATATCTGCTTTTTATTGATTACTACTTTCTTGTTCAGCACAAAACAAATAAATATCAAGCATAAAAACACCAGGTAAGTTTTTCCCGTACCTAACAGTATCTTAAAGAATCCAAGTATTGCCAATACATCGGGTCTTGCCAACCAACCGCCTTGTTCGTAACCAATGCCACCAATACTTAATTGGTAAAGTGTTATTCGTAAATGCGGGAGATAAGCAATGATAATAATAACGATCGTAATTAAATAAGCTTTATAATTTGTTTTGTTTAAAAAGAATAACCCCGACGCGTAAACCGTAAATGCAAATAAAGCATTTATGTGTTGATTTAATGCGCAGAATAAAGCAAATAAACCAAGTAAAAAATAATTACTTTTTTTATAATTATTTAAAAAGAAAATTTCGAAAAAATAAAACAATAAAGCCATGCTAAAAAATATACCCGAAATATACATACGGGCAATTGGCGCGTAAAAAACAAAGATCAAAGAGAAACTAAAAATTACAGATGAAATAACCGCGACTTGTTTTGAGAAATTACGTAAACAAAAAAAGTATGCGTAAATAATGGCGCCAAAACTAAATACTAAAAAAGGTAGTTTGATGACCCAATTTACATACCCAAAAATGTGCGCTAAATAATAAATTAGTACTTGTACGAAAGCAGGATGTGCATCGATCTTAACACCTTTTTCAATAAGCTCTCCAAAGGAATCAAAACGCGTTCTGTCGAGCCCGCTTAATTCATCCAATGTAAACTGGTAATCAAATAAAGGGATCAATCTTAGAACAACGCAAGCAGATAGAATTATAACGAAAAGAATATGTTCTTTAATAAACCTTAGCATCATAATTCGTTAAAAAATAAAAGCTGAGATTATAATAACTCAGCTTTTACAAATTTAAATAATAAATTCAATTTTAAACTTTCAACATCCAGTTCAATTTATCTTCCAGTTTACCTTTGCGGATCAATCTTAATGTTTCATCCACTTTGGTCGAAAATTTACGATCTTCAACCGGAGGTAATACAAAATCTTTTCCTTCAAAGCCAATACCTACTATTTGAGCAATAGTAGCAGCAGTGCCACAACCAAAGGCTTCTTTTAATTGCCCTTTTTCATATGCTTCGGCTACTTCTTTTAAACTTACTTTTCTTTCTTCTACTTTCATACCCCACTGTTTTGCCAAAGCAAGAACACTGTCACGGGTAATACCCGCTAAAATAGTATCACTTAATGCCGGCGTTAATAATGTATCGCCAATTACAAACATTAAGTTCATTGTTCCACTTTCTTCAACAAAATGATGAGTAGCGCTATCTGTCCAGATCACTTGCTGGTACCCTTTTTGTTGTGCTAATTTAGTTGGAAATAAACTACGGCCATAATTACCGGCTGCTTTTACAAAACCAACACCACCGTGCACAGCTCTGAAATAATCTGTTTCAACCACTACCTTAATAGGCTCGCTGTAATATTTACCCGCAGGACAAGTAATAATAACAAACTTGTAAGTTTCGCTTGGCTTAACACCAAT
>JBDSFC010000576.1:0-2807 GCA_039919745.1 Bacteroidia bacterium
GCCCGGCATGAGTTTTTACAAGAATTTAGGTTATAAAGTAGAAGATTATAAAGTAACCTGTGATAATTCAAGTAGAGAAATTAGTCTACCAATATTTTATGATATTACCGATGAGCAAATTAAAACCGTTGTAAACGCTGTTATTGCAGCAGTAAATAAAGTGATAAAATAATTTTGGAAGAGATAGTTGCAGAAGGCGCCGGACTGGCTTTAGAAATAATGATGCATTCAAAACCTAAACGCATATTTGATTTTTTTCTTTCCTTAATTGGTTTAATTATTCTTTTGCCTTTTTTTCTCATCATTATTTTTCTCATCGTAATTACAAGTGGCTTCCCTGTTTTTTATATTCAAAATAGAGTAGGCCGTAATAATGAGAATTTTGGGTTATTTAAATTCCGTACAATGAAGAAAAATGCGGATAAAGCTGGTTTGCTTACTGTTGGTGGAAGAGACCCACGTATTACCGGCATTGGATATTATTTACGTAAATATAAATTGGATGAATTACCACAACTGCTAAATGTTCTTTTAGGTGACATGAGCCTTGTTGGGCCAAGGCCAGAGGTGCGCAAATATGTTGATATGTATAATAATGAACAGAAAAAAGTGTTATTAGTGAAGCCGGGAATCACGGATTATGCCTCATTGGAATATTTTAGTGAGAATGAATTACTAGCTAAGTCTTCAGATCCGGAAGCTACGTATATTAAAGAAATTATGCCAGCGAAATTGGAGCTGAACAAAAAGTATATTTCAAAAATGGGATTAGGAACTGATCTTACAATTATTTTAAGAACATTGAAAAAAATTGTTTCTTAAAAACTTACTGCCTTTAATATTTTCTCTCTTGACTCTTCACTAACAGGGGCTTTGTTACGATTGATCCAATCATTGATCACTACTAAGAACTTTTCCTTCTCGTTAATATGTACCAGTTTTATCTGGAAGGTTTTTTTATCCTTTTTTACAAAATAAAAAATTTCGTGCCTGAATTCTATGATCTCAATTTCTGATGCAAAGATCTTTTTTAACTTGCTTTCCGCAAACAAAAGGTAATTGGCATAAATACTTATAAAGCACAGATTTTTTTTATACTTTACCAGTAGAACGATCAACTCCGTTAAAGCTATTATTAAACAAATAACATATAAATATTTTGCCCTGCTACCAGAAGTATATAACATCAAGGCAAAGGTTACAAAAATGCTCGCTTTTAAAACTCTGATAGCAACCAGGCTAAAAGTAAAATAAGAGAAACGCTGCACAGGTAATGCCGCCTTATAACTTGCATTTAATACTTCGTAGCAGCTTAAAAAAACATATAGCAACCCAAATATTAGCTGGATCCATAATAATTCACTCCAGTTAAACCAGCTATAAAAAAAATTCAAAGCCGATAAAATAACGATAGATACGAGTAAAAGGTTTTTCCCTATGGATGCAAGCGCTGAGTTCATGAACCGCAAACTTACAAATTAAAGTTATAAGTTCCTTGTTTCTTGTTTTGGGTTTTAAACAATTCTATACTGCCTAATCTCATACGAATCCTTTGCCAATAGGGCAGAGGGAGGTTTTAAGGTTATTTAGGAAAAATCTAAAATTCCGCTTTGTAAAGCCGACCTATTTTTGTAAATTTATACCCTATGATGTTTGTTTATCCCGCATTTTTATGGGCTTTAGCGGCGGTTGCAATTCCAGTTATTATCCATTTATTTAATTTTCGCCGGTATAAAAAAGTACATTTTACCAATGTTAAATTCTTAAAAGAACTACAACATCAAAGTAAATCCAAATCACGTTTAAGAGAGATCCTTGTTTTAATTACCCGTTGTTTAGCAATTGCTTGTTTGGTAGTAGCGTTTTGCCAACCGGTTTTACAGGATAAAAATACGGTTGTTTCAAATACGGAAGCCAAAGCCATTAGTATTTATATTGATAATTCCTTTAGTATGGAGAATATCAATAAACAAGGTCCGTTATTAGAAACAGCAAAGGCAAAAGCCAAAGAGATCATTAAAGCATTTGGTAATGGCGATAAATTCCAGATTATTACTAACGATTTTGAAGGTAAACATCAACGTTTTAATTCTAAGGAAGATGCTATTAACGTTGTAGATGAAGTTAAAGTGTCTTCTGCGGTAAGAGCGTTTAGCGATGTTTTAAAACGTCAATCTGAATTTTTAAGTTCTTCTAATCTTGCTAATCAAAAAATTTACGCCTTAACAGATGCTCAACAAAGCACGTTTAATTTATCAGAGATCCAGAACGATACTTCGGTTAAAGTTACTATTGGCGTTTTAAAAGCAAACGAAACGAATAATATTTATATCGACTCCTGCTGGTTTGAAACGCCTTTACAACAAAAAGGCTTTATTCAAAAGTTACACGCTAACATAGTTAATTACGGGAATGTTAATCTCGAAATAGGCTCGGCAAAATTATTTTTAAATAAACAGCAAATTGCCATTAGCTCTTTTTCTGTTGAGGCAAATTCAAAAAAAGAAATACAATTTACTTTTGAATGCAAACAGGAAGGTATTAATTATGGCTCTATAAAAATTGAAGATTTTCCGATAACTTTTGATGATGAGTTCTTTTTTGCTTTTAATTCTAAAGTAAATATTTCTGTTTGTTTGGTTAATGGTAAAGAGCAAACATTAAATAATTCTATAACAACGCTCTTTAAAACAGATAGCTTGTTTAATGTAAAAGCTTTTTTAGAACAAGGGATCGATTACGGTGCATTTAAATCCAGCGATGTGATCGTATTAAATCAGCTTAACGAACTTGGCAGCGGTTTAATG
>JBDSFC010000591.1:0-3958 GCA_039919745.1 Bacteroidia bacterium
CCATTACATCTGTTGTAACAACCGGAACATGGTATGCGTGAAAAAGAAGTAGTTTTGCATTGATTACTCTGGCCATCTCAGCTGCATAATTTACGGCATTTATTGATGCCTCAGAAAAATCGGTTGGAATTAGGATAGTTTTCATGTTGTTTGCTATTTTATACTTAAAAAACTAAAACGATTATATCCAAAATTAAAGCAACTGTCGACAGATAGATTATGGCTTTCATTGGCGCTACTGCCAATATTAAGGCGAGAGCGATAATTGTTGGAAATGCAACTAGAGCAAGTTTAAGGGTGTCGCCATTTGCCCCAAACGATGCGGCAAAACCGCCTAAACAACCAATAATTAATATTACCATTGAAATTATGCCAAAGCGATTAAATTCAACGTTATTCCAAAAGGAAGAATTTGGATTTTTACTAAGAGTTTCTGTTTTTACAGTTTTTTTTGTTTGAGTTGAGTTGATTGTTGTTTCCATGATTTTTTTGTTTTAAGGTTTAAAGAATAAATGGTCTAATGAAAAAATGTTCCACTCTTGTGGAATAATAAGAAGAATTAAGATCAAAATAAGCCTTGGGTAAGCATGGCGGGTATCCCATAAAGGAGTAGTTAAGCCAAAACCAATTGACATTATGATCAAATTGAGGCCTAATAGATATAACGGAATGTATCCAAACAAACCAACGATCAAAAATCCTCCACAAAGTAATTCAGAATAGGATGTAAACCAGGAAGCAAAAACAATTAAAAACCTTGGCATGCCTCTTTTGACAAAACTGTTTTCAAAAGTTTCTATAACATTTTTGATCTTTATATTTACAACAGCATCATAACCTTGAAAGAAAAACAAGCAACCCAAAATAAGCCTTGTGATTAATTCTGCCGCTGCATAATGATACTGATTAATAATTTCCATTTAGTTTATTTCAAAATAATTATGAAACAAAATTACTGAAGCAATAAGCTCTTAATTATGAGGCAGGTCAGATTTGGTTATGATTTTGGTCAGATAAAAAATGTCAGTTATCAAGGTGACTTATATCATGTTTTAGGTCTTCAAATACAAATACTTTTGATATTATTAAAAACATACATATGAAAAAGCTACTTGTGCCAACGGATTTCTCGAAAACAGCAGAGAACGCGCTTAATTTTGCCGTTTTATTGGCGCAGAGAACTAATGCAAAAATAACATTGATCCATGTTTTTCAATTGCCGGTTGTGATAACCGAAATACCATTTGAAATATTGCAGGAAGAACGTATGGATAAAAAGAAAGAAGTGGAAGAAAAGCTTGTTATTGAATGCAGTAAATGGGCGGACCAAACGAAAATTGAATATAGAGCCATTGAAGGAACGCCTATTGACAGTATTCTTGAATTTTCAAAAGATAATTCGTTTGATTATATAATTTTAGGTACAAATGGTGCAGGAAAACATACCGCTGGTTTTTTCGGAAGTACAACTTCGCACGTTGTTGAAAAAGCTAATTGCCCGGTTATTGCTATTCCTGAAAGTAACTATTTTAGAAATGGAATAAAGAAAATAACTTTTGCTACTGATTATCATTTAAGCGATATAGCTTTCATTAATAAGTTAAGTTATTTAGCTTCTTTATTTAATGCTCAGTTAAATATCCTTCATGTTTCGTTAACGGATCTGTCTACAGAAGAGGAAATAAAACTTATGAAAAATTTTATAGTAAAAGTTGAAACTAAGATAAGTTATAATAATATGTCATTTCAAATTCTTGCCTCAGATAATATTAATGATCGTCTGGAAGAATATATCGCCTCAAAAGGAACGGATATGTTAGTAATGTCGGCTCAGCATAGGAAACTTCTCGAAAGGATCTTTGGTAAAAGCACAACCAAAGAAATTACATTAAAAACAACGATACCCTTAATTATCTTCCATCATAAATAGTCATTCAACATTAAATCATGAAGAATAAATATTTCAAGCCTTTTAATTCTTCATTACAGCTAACTTACTATAATTTACAATTGTAATAGTGCTGCCAGCTATTTCAATCAGTTTATCCTCTTTAAAGTCGCTTAATGTACGAATAACAGTTTCAGTAGCGGTTCCTACTATATTAGCCAGATCTTCACGAGACACATTCATGCTAAATTTTTGCTCATCTTCTTTTTTGTATTTGTCAGACAGTTTTACCAAAGCTTCGGCAACTCTTTTTCTTACAGAATTGTAAGCAAGTTTCACTAATTGTTTTTCTTTTTCCTTTAAATTATTGGAAAGTATTTCAATAAATTTTTTAGATACTTCTGCGTTTTTATAAATAAGTGAAAAGAAATCCTCTTTCGGAATCATATAAATTTCCGAATCTTCCAATGTTGTAGCCGAGCTTGTGTATTTTTCATCCTGCAATAAGGAAAGATATCCAAAAAAATCTCCCTCTTTATGCAGTTCTGTTATTAACTCTTTTCCCAGCTCATTGGTTTGGTAGGTCTTTACTTTTCCTTTATTGATAAAATAAACTCCTTTTGGAAAATTACCTTCCTTATAAACATCGCTTTTCTTTTTATAATTTCTTACGTCGCGTTCTTCCGAAAGTTTTTTAAGAGATTCTATCCCTTTTGCTTCGTTTATAAAATCATTGATCCCCGCAAGATTTTTTGTAAATTCTTTTTTTAAGATCTCATTCTTTTTAAGACGACTTTCAATTGCGTTTAATAATTCCACATCATCAAAAGGTTTTGTCAAATAATCATCTGCGCCCATTTCCATACCTTTTCTAAAATCATTTCTTTCGGCTTTTGCAGTTAAAAATATAAAAGGGATACTTGCGGTTTCTTCGTTTTTTGATAATAAATGCAAAGCGCCATGTCCGTCCAAAACCGGCATCATTATATCACAAATGATCAGGTCTGGTTTTTCTTTCTGCGCCATTTCAACGCCTTCCTTGCCATTAACAGCAGTAATAACATTGTATTGCGCAAGGGCAAGTATCTCAGCCGTATTTTCACGAACATCTTTGTTGTCTTCTATTAATAAGATCTTTTTCATTTTATTGTGGAATTAAAATTGTAAATATAGTTCCTTCATTTTCTTTACTTTCAAAATGGATAGTGCCACCCATTAAGTCGATATACCTGGCTACAATATTTAATCCGAGGCCTGTACCCTGGATGTGTGTGGCATTATGTGCCCTGAAAAACCGTTCAAATAAATGTTTTTGATCTTCTTTTGAAATACCTATGCCGCTATCTTTAATAGAGATCTTAACAGTAGAATTTAAAACCTGTGTGCTGATTAAAATCGTTCCGCCCTCCGGGGAAAATTTAATGGCGTTTGAAATAAGATTGAATAAAATATTTTTAAGTAACTTTTTATCAAACATAGCTTTTTCATTTCCTAAATGTTCCTGGGTAATTATTTGGCTGTTTAATGCCATCGATCTCATTTCAGTGATCACCTCATTTACAAAGGTTTTAAGATTCAATTCCTCAGGCATATACTCAATTTTGCCTTCTTCTAACTTGCTAACCGAAAGAAAATCATTAAGTATATCTGTAAGATTATTAATAGATGTTTTTATTTTACTTACGTGTTTAACCTGGTTTTCTTTATCATTTTGTTCACCGTATTTAGTTACTAATGATAAGGACGACATCATAGTTGTAAGCGGTGTTCTAAATTCGTGAGATGCCATGGATACAAAACGACTTTTCAATTCATTCAATTCTTTTTCTTTATCTAAGGCATTGTAAAGATCTTTTTTTGTTTTTTCAAGTTCTTCAATTGCTTCTTCCAGGATCAAGGTCCTGTTTTTTACCTGGTTTTCTAGGTCTGCTGAATAATTCTTTAATTTTTCTTCTGCCTGTTTACGAACGGTAATATCTACAATAAAAGCAATAACAAATTTGCCTTCCGTATTGTTATAGGGGCTTAAACTTATTTCTACCGGAATCTCCACGCCATCTTTCCGCAAGC
>JBDSFC010000129.1:0-2550 GCA_039919745.1 Bacteroidia bacterium
CCGGCACCGCCTGTATTTTCTTATTCAGCAAATGCTCCGGCATCTGTATGTTCTGGCAAATCTGTTTTATTACAAGCCTTTGCATTGGGCGGGGCAGGAGGTTACAATTATGTCTGGAATCCTGGAAACATTAATGGACAAGCCATTAGTTTAATACCAGGCGGGACAACAGTTTATAGTTTAAATGTATACGATGCTAATGGTTGTACATTGGCTCCTTATCAATTTACTGTAAATGTAAACGCGCCGCTTTCAATTAACATTAATAGTTCAAACGTTGGTATTTGTCCCGGCACTACAGCGCAAATAACTCCAACTATTACCGGTGGTGATGGTAATTATAACTATACATGGCAACCAGGATCTTTAAATTCTTCTTCTATTTTTTTACAAAATGCATCCGTACCGGTATATACTTTAATTGTAAATGATGGTTGCGGATCGCCCACAGTTATTAAAGTAATTCCAATTAATTTATTTCCCGTAATTACACCTCAGTTTAAGGTATTGGATACTGTTGGTTGCGAGCCGTTTTGTACCACGTTTACAAATACAACCCCAAAATCTACAGGCGTTATTTGGAATTACGGAGATAAGCCATATGAGTTAAATGGCAATACAACCAATTACTGTTACCAAAAAGCGGGTTACTACAATATCAAATTAACAGTTAATGATTCTAATCATTGCAAAACATCTTTCACTTTCTCAAATGTTGTAAGAGTTTTAGCTAGTCCCGTAGCAGATTTTATTACAAACCCAGATGTAATTACTTTAAACAATGCCGAGAATGTAGCGTTAGAAAATACTACCAAAAATGGTAGTTTTTATAATTGGAGTATTAACGGTATTTCTATGGGCCAAAGCAAAGATATTACACATACTTTTAAGGATACAGGTTGCTATTTTGTTAGGTTGACTGCCAGAAATGGTGACAATTGCAGTGACACAACTAATAAGTTTGTATGTGTGATAGAAGGCTTTAATTTTTACATGCCAAATTGCATAACTGTTAATCACGATGGTTTAAATGATATGTTAATACCAGTTGGAACAGGCTGGACATCAGATAATTATATTTTTGAGATCTATAACAGATGGGGCAACCGGATTTTTAAAACTACCGATTTTACACAAGGTTGGGATGGTAAAGTTAATGAGGACCTTATTGATCCATTGGATGTTTATTATTGGCGAATGAACATTACAGATAACATTCAGAAAGTCCATGATTTAAGAGGACATGTAACCGTTTTAAGGTAAATCAATGCCCTGTTAATAGTTATTTTTCATTGTTTTATTTTATTTTAAGAGAAAAAAGGTTTACTTTTGGCTCCGTATATGTGTCTTTAGTCGAAATTAGACAAGACTTAAGTGTAAAATTTAACCAAAAATAAAATAAAAATGAAGAAAAAAGTACTCATTGTTACAACATTGTTATCCTCAATGTTAACTTTTGCCCAAGAAGCAACATCGGGCGATGATCAGGTAGTGAAGAATAAAAAAGGTTACGAAATATTGCCAAAAGCAGGCGATATTGGTATCGGTTTTAACACAATTCCTATCCTTGATATGTTTTTAAGTGCAATTAACCGCACAACACCTTTTACAACAGCCGGAAACGTGACTTCTTATGTACAAGGTGCAAATAACCAAATAGTAGGAAAATACTTTTTGGATGCAAAAACAGCAATTCGTGTGCGTTTTGGTGTTAATACTTTATCAGGATCTTTTACCAATCAGGTTCAGGATGCAGAAGTAATGTACAAAGCAAGTTTAGGTACTGCTGATGATATTGCTGCAGCTTCTCTTATCAGAGTTGATGATAAATTAAAATTCTCTAAAAATAATATCTTATTAACTGTTGGTTACGAAAAAAGAAGAGGTTACCGCAGATTACAAGGTGTTTATGGAGCTGAAATTGGATTCGGAACTAACGGTTCAAAACAATCGGTAGAATATGGAAACAAATTCTCTGATGTTCATAATGTTGATTTTACAAGCAACTTTAATTTCGCAACTGTTTCAACTCAGGTTCCAACAAACCCAGGTAGAACTGTTAGAAATTTAGATGCAAAGAACAGAGGTGGTGTACGTTTTGGTGTTAGAGGTTTTATTGGAATTGAATATTTTATCTTTTCTAAGATCTCAATTGGCGCTGAATATGGTTGGGGTTACTCAATTACAACCAGAAGAGGTACAAAATCAACTCAGGAAGTTTATAATAACGGACAAAAAGGACCTGAAGTTATAATTGAAGATGTAGATACTGATACTTCAGAAAAATTAAGAGGTTTTTCAGTTGATAATAACAACGGTTCAATCTTCTCAATGAATAACACATTAGGCGGTAATACTGCTTTAAGTGGTGGAGCCGGTGCGTTAACTATCATTTTCCATTTCTAAACAAAAACAATTAAAAAAAATATAAATAATTAAAATATAAAATCATGAAAAAAACATTATTAGTACTTTCGATCACTTTAGCTTTGTTTTCTTGCAAGAAAAAAGAAACAACAAGCGATTTCTCTGCAACTGATGCTACCGGTA
>JBDSFC010000174.1:0-2972 GCA_039919745.1 Bacteroidia bacterium
GTACTGAAGCATTAAAAGAAGATGTATACGTTTATAAAGTAAGATTTAGAGATATAGACGGTAAGATCCATAACAAAACAGGACACGTTACATTGATGAAATAATAATTTAAATTTACTTTGATGGATTCGAAATTAGAAATAGGAAATAATGTTATTTGGAAGAAAGATAATAGTAGATACGTAATTATTTCTGATAAAAATAATCCAATAGAACAACAAATTATAGGAAAACACTACCCAAGTAATAATTGTGATTTTATAATAACAAAAGAAATAAATGGAATAGGTGGAAGATTTCATGTAAAAGAAAGCAAGTTAATTAAAGATTAATTCAAAAATCTCTAACCCAAATAAAAAAGCCCGGATAAATTTATCCGGGCTTTTTTTATAAATTTAAAATATTATTGATTCACTAAAAGTTTAAATCCTTTACCGTGAATGTTGATGATCTCAACCTTAGAATCGTCTTTTAAATATTTACGAAGTTTTGCTATGTAAACATCCATACTACGACCGTTAAAATAATTATCATCCTGCCAGATAGATTTTAAAGCAAAGGTTCTATCCAATACATCGTTTTGATGAACACATAATAAGCGCAATAACTGACTTTCTTTAGTAGTTAATTTTTGCTCAATACCATCGTGTTGCAATAATTGTTTTTCTGAATTGAATTGGTATTTACCAATTTTAAAATTAACCTCTTCACTTTCAGATGAACGAATTTTATTAGTACGTCTTAACACTGCTGTTACACGCGCCATTAATTCTTCCATACTAAAAGGTTTGGTAATATAATCATCGGCACCAGCGCTAAAACCTTCAATAGTATCTTCTTTCATGCTTTTAGCAGTTAAAAAGATGATCGGAATATTTTTATCGCTAACCCTTATTTCTTTGGCTAAAGTTAAACCGTCTTTCACAGGCATCATCACATCCAATAATAAAAGATCGAAAGAACCTTTAAAGAAAAGGTCAGCTCCTTTTTTACCATCATCTGCCAGCTTGGTTTCAAAACCTTTTGCGTCTAAATATTCTTGTAAAAGAGGACCTAAGCTAGGATCATCTTCCACTAAAAGTATTCTTGTTTTAACAGTTTCCATTCTTTTAAATGTTAAATTATTTACTTAAAGGTAAACACTTACCGTGCCATTTTAACATTTTTAACATTAATTATCAAATGGGTAAATGCACATTAAACGTGCTTCCTTTTCCTAATTCACTATCAACAGAAATTGTGCCATTATGTTTTAAAACTACTGCCAAAACATAGGAAAGCCCTAAGCCAAAGCCCTTTACATTGTGTACGTTTCCGGTTGGAACCCGGTAGAATTTATCGAATATTTTACGCTGGTTCTCTTTACTTATGCCCAAACCATTGTCCTTAACCTTTATCATAATGCCCTCAGCAGTATTATTGGTAGAAATGCTGATCTCCGGTGCGCCTTTAGAATATTTTATGGCATTATCGATCAAATTAAAAATGATATTGGTAAGATGGACCCTATCGGCCTGTAATTTAAATTTCTTCGCGTCCAAATGTGTAGTAATTGTTCCGCTGCGCTGATCAATTAAAAGCTGTGTATTATTAATGGCTGAATTAATTATTTCATGCACATCAACTTCGCTTAACTTAAGAATAAATTCGCCTTTATCTAAAATAGAAGTTTGTAAAATACTTTCTACCAAAACACTTAAACGTTTATTTTCATCGCGTATCATTTTAAGATAGCGTTGTTGTTTTTCTGGTGTTTGTGAGATACTATTATCACCTAACATTTCGCTTGCCAAAGAAATAGTACTGATAGGTGTTTTAAACTCATGCGTCATGTTACTGATAAAATCATTTTTAATGATAGATAATTTTTTTTGCTTAAGATTATTTGCCATGATATAATAAAAAGAAAAGATAAGAATGGCAATTACCATAAATGATAAAATAAGGAACGGCCACATTTCTTTGAACACATCATTTTTTTGATTGGGAAAACGAACGATCAGGTACTCCGGATCAACAAAACGGTTACTTGGCGAAAGATTTACTTTGTAAGCCGGACCTAAAGAATCGGTCGAGGCCTCAGCATTTATAAGGTTAGCGTGATGTGCACTTCCGGGATATAACAACGTTAAATAATAATTATGTTTTGCGTTTATATTTTGTTTGGTTAATTCTAAACTTAAAATAGAATCCAAAAGAACCGTATCTACTTTTTGTTTAAAATCGGTATAATAATTTTTGGTTGAGGTCTCATCAAAAAAACTGTAGCCTTTTAATGGATTAAAAAGATCATTATTGCTTTGCGTTAATACGCCGGATTTTTCTTTAAGCTCTTTTAAAAAACTTGCGGCCGCGGGATCCAAACGTAACGAATCGGCAGCAATATCTTTTGTGGCAAACTCGCTATGCGAATAACCATTACTATCAATACTGGATTCTTTAAATAATTTAAAATTTATCTGATCAGAGATCTTGCCATTTATGGCAGGCACATTAAAAGTTATACCTTGTGTACGGGTTTTAATTTTTTTGTAAGACCCTTTGGTGTCAAGCTTTTCAAGCTTAGAGGCCGTATTATTAAGGGCTTCGGTTACACGTTGTTCAAACAGATCCTGTTTAACACCAAAGTCGTAATTTATCCAATACACCTGTATAAAGATCAGGATCAATAACGCAACCGAAAAAGAAATTGAAATAATTAATAAGAGACGTTTATTCATTGCAAACCAAAGATAGTTGTTTAAACGCTAAAACATTCTTTAAAAAAGTATAAAATCACTTAAAAAGATTTTATAGAAATGTAAATTTTTTGGGCACCTTAACGGGCTTCTTCGGGCTTCGCTTCGCTCCGGTTGGGCGAGTGAAAACTCGCCCGAACTAAACCCTGCACATCCCTGGCGCAAATCGGCATACTGAGCGTGAGGGATAGAGCCAGTGTTTGAGCTCTTTTTTATGAGCCCTTTGAGGCGAAT
>JBDSFC010000603.1:0-3228 GCA_039919745.1 Bacteroidia bacterium
ACCACCTTTTTTAATAAAAGCTTCAATGTATGGATGAACATTTAATGTAATATTTTTTTGGTTTTGTTCTTTGATGATAAAACGTAAAGTGTTTTCGATCTGGTCAACAAATAAAATACTTGGTTGTACTTTACCTGTACCGCCGCAGCTTGGGCAGGTTTCTAATACTTCTACATTTACTTCGGGACGTAAACGCTGACGCGTGATCTGAATTAAACCAAATTTACTTGGAGGTAAAATGTTGTGCTTGGCACGATCACTTTTCATCTCCTCTTTTAGTTTATCAAAAAGTAGCTTACGGTTGTCGGCATTGTGCATGTCAATAAAATCAACCACAATAATACCGCCCATATCGCGCAATCTTAGTTGTCTTGCAACCTCAACAGCCGATTCTAAATTTACTTCAAGCGCGTTCTCTTCTTGCGAGCTATCGCTTTTTGCACGGTTACCGCTGTTAACATCAAAAACGTGTAAAGCCTCTGTATGTTCAACAACTAAATAAGCACCACTCTTCATGTGTACAGTTTTTCCAAACAAACTTTTTATTTGTTTTTCAATTCCGTAAGCATCAAAAATTGGCAGTTTACCACTATACATTTTTAAAATATCAACTTTATCCGGAGAAATTGTTTTTATGTATTGTTTAAGATCGTCGTAAACTTTTTGATCGTTAACATGAATAGCATTGAACGATGCGTTTAAGAAATCGCGAAGAATAGCATTTGTTCTGTCAACCTCACCCAACACGCGCAATGGCGGTTGCCCTGTTTTGAGCATATTAAAAGCATCGTCCCAACGTTTTACAAGATCGTTAAGATCGGCTTCAAGATCAGCCACCGGTTTATTTTCGGCAACTGTACGAACGATCACACCAAAATTCTTTGGTTTGATGGTTTGCATCAGATCTTTTAAACGTTTCTTTTCGTCAAAATTTCTGATCTTGGAAGAAACAGAAATTTTATCAGAGAAAGGAATTAAAACAAGATAACGTCCCGCTAAAGAAATTTCGGTTGTAATTCTTGGTCCTTTTGCACTGATCGGTTCTTTTGCAACCTGTACCAAAACATTTTGTCCTGATTTAATGACCTCATTAATTTTGCCGTCTTTTTTAATTTCGGGCTCATTTTTAAAGTACATCAAATTGCTAACGTTTTGTTTTCCGTTTTGCGAAGTGTTAACGTATTTTATTAAAGAGTTTGCCTGGGGACCCAGGTCAAGATAATGCAAAAAAGCATCTTTTTCATATCCTACATCCACAAAAGCTGCATTAAGGCCTGTCATAACCTTTTTAGCTTTGCCTAAGTAAATATCGCCTACCGAAAACTTTGAGTTATTCTTTTCGCGGTGTAGCTCTACTAAACGTTTATCGTGCAGCAGGGCTATAACAACTTCGTTAGGCGTGGAATTAATTATTAATTCTTGGTTCACGCGCTTAATATTTTAAATTATTAATAGTATGTGGCTATAATAAATATCGAGTAGCATCAAACAAATCAATTCAAAAATAAATGATCTGTATGCAACCTAAAGCGTTGCATTATTTATTATACTTTAAACAAACAACTAAAACGGAATAAGCAAAACGCCTTCCGTTCTAGAAATTTTTTACTGAAAAATAATTAGCTGATCGCTAATTATTTTTTCTTATGACGATTTTTTCTCAAACGTTTTTTGCGTTTGTGTGTCGCCATTTTATGTCTTTTTCTTTTCTTTCCGCTTGGCATAATTTTAATTTAAATTGTTAATACTTGTTTTTATTTTAATGTTATTTACTCTGTTTTAATTGTTGTATGTACTTGTTGATCTCTATTCTTGCATTTACATCTGTTGCTTTTGCCGAATATTTTTCCAACATCTCTATTGTTTTTGTTGTATTGCCTTGTTGCTCATAAGCATCTGCCAGGTGCAAATAAGCTTCAATATAATTACTATCTACTTTTAATACATTGTTAAACCTTGTAATTGCTTTATCCAACTGGCCACTCTTAACTGAAAAGAAAGCAAACGTTAATTGTAATTTTACGTTGTTGCTATCTGTTTTTTCAACTTCTTTTAACCGTTTTATCCCTTCCATTGGATCTTCAGACCCTTCTACGTAACAAGAAGCTAACATTATTTTAGCGTCTGTATTTTTTGGATCCATCTGAAGGCCTTTTGTAAAACAACGGCTTGCAGATTGGTACAAAATAGGTACTGCTGTTTGGTCCTGTATAAACTGAACAGCATAATAATAACGGTTTCCGGCATTAAACCAGCTGGCCGCTTTATTTTCCTTTTTTGCGATCTCTTCCGAATAATATGCTGCAAGATCAGGACGTTTTTGTTTATCCCAAAATACAACTACACTATCCAATTGTTTTGAAGCAAGCAACTTATCATTCTGTGCTTTTTTTGAAAGATCAAGGCCTTTAAGGGCCATGTTCAAATAAACTTCCAGGTTAGCATCAGTAGTAAAACTTTTTACTTTCCCCGAATGATCGTGCCCATCATCATCACTGTGTTTGGGAGCAATTTTTGGTGCAATAAATAAAAGAACGAATAAAACTAAGGCGCTAACAACTAAAACTAACTGTGTGTTTTTAACGCTCATGGTTTTATCTTAATCCATGTTTTTTTGTATCGGTTCTGCCGTTTTTACATTGCGTTTTACCCTGTCTGAAAAAGTTTTTGAAGCTTTAAACGCGGGGATATAATGCGCTGGAATTACTACAGTTGTATTTTTAGAAATGTTACGTCCGATTTTTTCAGCACGCTTTTTTACTACAAAGGTTCCAAAACCTCTTAAATACACATTTTTACCTTCTACCATTGAGTTGCGTATGGTCTTCATGAACGCTTCTACAGTGGCCTGTACAGCCATTTTTTCAATGCCTGTTTTTTCTGAAATTTCGTTAACAATATCTGCTTTGGTCATTTTACAAACTATTTAAAATCAATTAATTGTATTTTAAAACGGGCAGCAAAGATAGTATTATTATTAATAATTGAAAACTTTTTTAAGATTTTGCTCTTTTTTAGTGTTAATAGGGCTTTAAGCCTTAATTTTACCTCAAAATTATGGAAAGTTGGTTTAGCCGGGGGCTTATTAATTGGTATAAAACAAATAACCGCGATCTGCCCTGGCGCCATGAAACAGATGCTTATAAAATATGGCTTTCTGAGATAATTTTACAGCAAACCCAAGTGGTTCAGGGCACCAGTTACTACTTAAAATTCGTTCAAAAATAC
>JBDSFC010000258.1:0-4577 GCA_039919745.1 Bacteroidia bacterium
TTTTTAACCGTTAAAGGACTGGCACGCTTTTGCAAGCTTAAATACTGTGTAAAATCTTTAACCGCCGCTTCCTTCATAAAATAAAAAAATCCTAAAACGAATTTATGCAATTCGCTTTAGGATTCCAATACAAAAATTGTAAAATATAGAAAAGATATTACTTCTCGATCGCGCCGATCTGTAATTTTTGCTTGTAAGCTGCTTTAATGATCTCTTCGCGACGACGAACAGATGGTTTTGTAAATTTAGTACGCTCGCGCAATTGTTTAACTACACCAGTTTTTTCGAATTTCTTCTTGTACTTTTTTAAGGCTTTTTCAATGTTATCGCCTTCTTTAATTTGAACTATTAGCATTTTTTAGTCTGTTTTTAATTTAAGAGCTGCAAATATAACGAAAATTTTAAATACCCTAAAATATTTTTATAGGATTTTAATGTATTTCAATGGCAAATACCCTAAATTTACTGTTTTCCACTATTTATGCAAAAAGACAGCTTTTTAAAGTTCAAAAATATAATAAAAAAGGCCAAAAACATTGTGATAACAACACACTGGAGCCCCGACGGCGATGCCATGGGAAGCAGTCTTGCCCTATACAATTACCTTTTAAAACTTGGAAAAAGTGTAAAAGTGGTTGTTCCTAATGCCTACCCTGAATTTTTAAACTGGCTGCCGGGCAATAAAAGTGTAATTATTCATCAAAAAAATCAAGCTAAAGTTGAAAAACTTGTAAAAGCTGCAGATCTTATCTTTACCCTCGATTTTAACTCGTTAAAACGTATTGAAAAATTTGGTGAAACAATTGCTAATGCCAAAGCGCCAATTGTACTCATCGATCATCATCAGCAACCAGATAACTACGCCTCACTTTATTTTCACGATGTTGCCGCTTGCAGTACCTGCGAATTGATATATGAATTAATTGTCGGTCTGGGTGATAAAAAATTAATTGATAAAAAAATTGCGGCTTGTTTGTATACAGGGTTAATGACAGATACAGGATCTTTCCGTTACCCAAGCGTTACAGCAAAAACACACCTTGTACTTTCTGAACTTTTAAAAACAGGTATTGTTCCTGCGGATATTCATAGTGCGGTTTATGATACTTATAGTTACGAACGGTTAAAACTATTAGGTTACTTGTTAAGTGAGAAAATGGAGATCGTAAAGGATGTGCCTGCTGCTTACTTTGCTATTACTGAAAAAGAGCTTCAAAAGTTTAGTTATAAAAAAGGTGATACAGAAGGGATCGTTAATTATCCTTTTTCAATAAATGGCATTAAAGTTTGCGCCATGTTTATGGAATCCGAAGAAGGTTACGTAAAAATTTCTTTTAGAAGTAAAGGGAAAATTGATGTAAATAAATTTGCAAGAGAACATTTTAGCGGTGGCGGACACATTAACGCAGCCGGGGGAAAAAGCGATATTTCGCTTACTGAAACCGTAAATAAATTTACCTCATTGGTAAAAACATTATTTTAAATGTATGCTTACCAAATTAGCCGAAATAACTTTAAAGTCGCAGGTTGCAAAGGATAATTCAGCAACACCAAAGCATTTTTTGCCCTGGGATAAAATTCAAAAAATAGCATTGGTAATTAGTAAAGATGAAACTACAAATAAAAGTGCTATCGATAAATTTATTTCTGATTCTCAAAAACATGTAGAGGTTTTTTTTATTGAATTAGGTTCGGCTGCTTCAAGCTTTGGCGATTGGAAATGTTTTATAAAAAAAGATAAGTCGCTTTTAAACCTTCCAAAAAAAACAGTTACAGATGAGTTAAATCATAAAAAGTTCGATCTCGTAATAAACGCATCCAACAACTTTAATTTGTTTGCATCTGCAATAACATCTACCTTAAAAGCGCCGGTTAAATGTGGGCAAACAAGCGGTTTTAATGAAGTTCAATTGATCATTCAAAAAACCGTTCCCTTTAACCTGATCAATTATTTGAATGATGTGGTTAAATATTTAAAAATGATCAAAGAAAAATAAGGAATAAAAAATATTATTTAAATTTAAAGCATCAATAAAAACTATATGGACTTAGAATTTAACAAAGCCGATGATAAAATGCGTTTGCTCATTAGCCAAATGGAACAGCGCTTGCAAAAAGTATACTTGGGAGGTGGAAAAACGCGTATTGATAAATTACACGAACAAGGTAAAATGAGCGCGCGTGAGCGTATTGATTTTTTATTGGACAAAAACTCTCCACGCGTTGAGATGGGTGCATTTGCAGGTTACGAAATGTACGCTGAACACGGCGGCTGTCCTGGTGGTGGCGTTGTTATTGTTATAGGTTATGTAAGTGGTAAACAATGTATAGTTGTTGCCAATGATGCAACTGTAAAAGCCGGAGCATGGTTTCCTATTACAGGAAAAAAGAATTTACGTGCACAGGAAATTGCAATGGAAAACCGCTTGCCAATTATTTATTTAGTTGATAGCGCAGGAGTTTATTTGCCATTGCAGGATGAGATCTTTCCTGACAAAGAACATTTTGGAAGAATTTTTAGAAATAATGCTGTAATGAGCAGTATGGGTATTTTGCAGATTGCTGCCGTAATGGGTAGCTGTGTTGCAGGCGGAGCCTACCTTCCAATCATGAGCGATGAAGCAATGATCGTGGATAAAACAGGTTCTATATTTTTAGCGGGCAGTTATTTGGTGAAGGCCGCAGTTGGTGAAAGCATTGATAATGAAACTTTAGGTGGCGCTACAACACATTGTGAAATTAGCGGTGTAACTGATTATAAATGTAAAGATGATGCTGATTGCTTAACACGCATTCGCAATATTATGAGCAAGGTGGGCGATTATGATAAAGCGGGGTTTAACCGCATTGAATCAGCCAAACCTAAAAAAGATGAAAAAGAAATTTATGGTATTTTTCCTGATACGCGCGATAAACAATACGACATGTATGAAATTATCGAACGTCTTGTAGATGAAAGTGTACATGAAGAATATAAAGCAAAATACGGGCAAAGTATTATTTGTACGTACGCGCGCATTGATGGCTGGGCTGTTGGTATTGTTGCTAATCAGCGTAAAGTGGTAAAAGCAAAAAAACCGGGAGGAAGCACTGAAATGCAGTTTGGTGGCGTAATTTATAGTGATAGTGCTGATAAAGCCGCTCGCTTTATTATGAATTGTAATCAAAAGAAAATCCCTTTAGTATTCTTACAGGATGCAACCGGCTTTATGGTTGGCTCTCGTAGCGAACATGGCGGTATTATTAAAGACGGTGCCAAGTTGGTAAACGCTATGGCAAATTCAGTAGTTCCAAAATTCACAATTATATTAGGTAACAGTTATGGTGCAGCTAATTATGCTATGTGTGGTAAAGCTTACGATCCGCGTTTAATAGTGGGTTGGCCTACTGCACAAGTTGCTGTAATGGGCGGCGCGCAGGCTGCAAAAGTTTTGGTGCAAATTGAAGTAGCCAGCTTAAAATCTAAAGGCGAAGAAATTACGCCTGAAAAAGAAGCAGAACTATATAATAAAATAAAAGACCGTTACGATGCGCAAACAACGCCGTATTATGCGGCAGCACGTATTTGGCTAGACGCCATTATCGATCCATTAGAAACCCGTAAAGTAATAAGCATGGGTATTGAAATGGCTAACCACGCCCCTATTACCAAACAATACAATGTGGGTACCATTCAGACATAATTACGTTTATCATCATTAAGTGAATATTAAAAATAAATATATAATATTTTTTTCGTTGTTTTGGTTTTCCAGTGTAGGGCAAACTAAAAATATAGATTCATTATTATTAGTAATTAGATCAGCTTATGAAGACACTGTCAAAGCAAATACGTTAAATAAAATTGGTGTATTTTATTATAAAAGAAGAAGCTATGATACAGCGGTTTTATATTATAATCAAAGCATATTATTAAGCAAAAAAATACATTTTAAGCAAGGAGAAGCTTTAAGTCTTTATCATTTTGGTCACATAGCATTTGAAAAACAAAATTATTATGAAGCATTTGAAGATTTTTCAATTTCTTTAAAAAAATATCAGGAATTAGACGACAAAATATATATAAGTTATTGTCTTAAAGAGTTAGGAATAATTTGTAAATCTCAGGCAAATTATCCAAAGGCATTAAATTTTCAGTTACAATCCCTAAAGTTAGACGAGAGTTTAAACGACAAAAAAGGCATACTGTCTTGTTATATTAACATTGGTATTATTTACGATCTAATGAGAGAATATAACAAAGCTCTTTTATATTATAATAAGTCTTTAAAAATTGCCGAAGAACTTTCCAATACAAGGCTTATTATAACTGCCCTTTCCAATATTGGGATAGTATATTTAAATCAAAAAAAACATGATTTGTCTTTAAATTTTTATAAAAAAGCATTAAAAATTAATAATTCTGAACTTAAAGATGATAATGTTGAATCAAGGCTTTATTTAAATATTGCTATCGCTTTTGTAGAAAAGGGCGAGTATGATGAAGCATTACAAAATTTCTCAAAATGTATTGAATTAAGCGAAAAAATTGGTCAAATAGATAGGGTTGGCAGATGTTATGCAAGTATAGGCGATAT
>JBDSFC010000306.1:0-4531 GCA_039919745.1 Bacteroidia bacterium
GTGCCAACTACACGAAATTATTATTCAATAAAATTTATGTCCAATGATCCGGCAAAAACAATCGCCGGCGTTGAGAAAATATGGAACAGCTATTTTCCTAACGACCCTTTTAATTATTTTTTTCTTGATGAAACGTATGAGAAACAATATAAAACCGATATTCTTTTTGGAAAGGTGTTTAGCATTTTTGCTTTTATAGCTATTTTAATTGCATGTTCGGGATTACTTGGGCTATCTGCTTATAATGTACTTCAACGTTATAAAGAAATTGGTGTAAGAAAAGTATTGGGTGCCTCTGTAAAAAGTATTCTTTTATTATTGTCTAAAGATTTTATAAAATTAATTCTTCTTTCCCTGGTTATTGCTTTTCCTGTAGGATGGTATGTTATGAATACATGGCTACAGGATTTTGCCTATCGTATAAATATTCGATGGTGGGTATTTGTTTTAGCAGGCTTTAGCGCGCTTTTAATAGCAGCAATTACAATTGTATTACAGGCATTTAAAGCTGTAATAGAAAATCCCGTAAAAAGTTTAAGAACGGAATAAAACAATGTTTCATTTTTATAAATAAATATTATGATAAAAAATTATTTAAAAATAGCGTGGCGTAATTTGTGGAACAACAAATTGTTCTCATTCATTAATATTGTTGGTCTTGCAGTTGGCGTTACCTGCTGCGTGCTGATCTTTTTATATGTTCAGAACGAATTAAGCTATGATAAATTTAATGATAAAGCAGACAGGATATATAGAGTAGCATCTAAAATTATACAGGAAAATAAAGAAGAAACTTTTGCTCCTACTTCACCTATTACTTCTCAAAAGATCCAGGCTGCTTTTCCGGAAGTACAAAAAATTGTGCGGTTTACCTTTTCAAGAAGGCCCGTTGCATATAATGAAAAACGATTTTACGATACTAAAATATTATTTGCAGATTCTACTCTACTCGATATTTTTAGTTTTCCTTTAATTGAAGGAAACGCGCAAAAAGCACTAAACGCTCCCTACACAATAATTGTTACCGAAAAAATTGCCAAAAAATATTTTGGGAACGAACCTGCCCTTGGCAAAATGCTTAAATTCTCAGACACCTTAAGTGTAATGGTGACAGGCGTTATGAAAGATATTCCGCTTAATTCTCACATTAATTTTGATTGCGTTATTTCAAGAAGTACATTATTGGATATGAATAAAGGTATTCCTGATTGGATAGAGGGGAATGAAACCAATTGGTTAAACTGCGATTCTTATGCTTATTTACTTTTAAAAAACACTGTTGATCCAAAAGTCTTTGAAAAAAAGGTAAATAAATTCCTCCTTAAAGAAACTGCCGAGCTTAAAAAAGAGATCGGTATGCAAATGAATGTTGTTTTACAGCCTATAACAGATATTCATTTAAGATCTCATCTTGAACATGAATATCCCGGAACTAATAGTAATAGTGATATTAAATATGTTTATATTTTTTCTGCTACTGCTATTTTAATACTTTTAATTGCTTGTTGTAATTTTATTAATCTTTCTACTGCACGATCATTAAACCGTTCGAAAGAAATAGGGCTTAGAAAAGTGATTGGTGCTATGCGCGGACAGTTGATAGCACAATTTCTTGGAGAATCCATATTATTCTCAATTATTTCAAGTGTACTTTCTTTACTTTTAGTTTTACTTTTTATTCCTTTATTTAATTCATTTATTGGGACAACACTTGGATTAAATTTAAGTGTTGTGTGGATCTATCTTGCAATTATTTGTAGTGTTGGTTTTTTAGCAGGATTATACCCTGCTTTGTTAATGTCATCCTTTTCACCTATTAGATCGCTTAAGGGTAAAGTTAGTCATGGGCTAATGGATATTTTATTCAGAAAAGGATTAGTAGTATTTCAATTTTCAATTGCTATTATTCTAATTATTGGGACAACGCTGATCCTTCAGCAATTGGATTTTATGCAAAACCGAAATATTGATTTGAATAAAGAACAGGTATTAGCTATCGAATTAAAAGGCATTCCGCCACAAAAAGGAAATGTATTAATAGAAGAGCTAAAGAAAAACCCAAAGGTTGTAAGCACAAGTCTTAATAACTTTTCGTTCAAGGGAGTTCCAAATATTACTGTATTACCAGAAGGCTTTGCGCAAAATGAATTGAGTAGTTGCCCGGTAATTTCTGTTGACGAGAATTTTTTTAACACTATGCAAATAAAGGTTATTGAAGGGAGAAATTTTTCTAAAGATTTTCCAACAGACGTAAATGAGGCCTTTATAGTAAATGAAGCTGCAGTAAAAGACTTCAGATGGAAGACTCCAAAACAAGCTATTGGTAAAAAAGTAGATTGGGCATTTGGAAAAAGTGGTAAAATAATTGGTGTGGTAAAAGATTTTAATTTTGCTTCGATGAGGGAAAATGTTAAGCCAATGCTGATCCATATTTTCCCGCAATGGCATGGCCTCGTAACTGTTCGTTTAAAAACAGAGGACCTTTCTTCTACAATGAAAACAATTGAAGCATCCTGGAAAACAGTTGCAGGAGATGCGCCATTTAAATCTTCATTCCTGGAAGAAGATTTTAATTCTTTATATAAATCTGAACAAAACATGCGATCTGTTTTAGGTGCATTTACTTTTTTATCTGTATTGGTAGCTTGCTTAGGTTTATTTGGACTCGCTGCATTTACCATAAAACAACGCTTCAGAGAAATTGGGATAAGAAAAGTATTGGGTTCAAGTGTTCGTGATATTGTACGTTTATTATCCAAAGATTTTTTAAAGCTGGTAATAATATCAATTCTTATTGCAGCACCAATTGCCTGGTATGCTATGCATAAGTGGCTCCAGGATTTTGCGTATAAAATTGATATCAGCTGGTGGGTATTTTTATTAGCCGGATTTTTAGCAGTAGTAATTGCTTTTGTAACAGTAAGCTTTCAAGCCATTAAAGCAGCTATTGCTAATCCTATAAAAAGTTTAAGAACAGAATAATGCTGAAAAATTATTTTAAAATAGCCTGGGTTAATTTATTCCGGAACAAAGGATTTTCTTTGATCAATATTCTTGGACTTTCAACAGGAATGATCTGTGCCATCTTTATCCTTTTATGGGTTAATGATGAATTAACATTTAATAAGGATCAAAAAAATTATGATAACATTTACCAGGTATATGCAAATCGTAACTTTAACAACACTATTACAACTGATAAACAAATTGTTTTTCCTTTGGCAAAGGCTTTAGAGAGTGGATATTCACAAGTAAAAAATGCGGTTGTAGTTTCAAACGATTGGTCGCACATGCTTTTTTATAATGGAAAAAAATTAAACAAAAAAGGCCTCGCTGTCTCAGAACATTTTTTTGAAATATTTACCTGTAAGTTCATTAAAGGAAATGTGCAAACAGCACTTAATGACCCAAACTCTCTTGTGCTAACTGAAAGTACTGCATTAGCTTTATTTGGAAATGAGGAGCCACTTGGAAAAATAATAAAAATGGATAAAGATCTTTCAACAGCGCAAACTATTACACAAACAAAAGTAACCGCGGTAATTGCTGATCCCCCAAAAAATTCAAGTTTTGATTTTGAATATATTGAAACATATTCTACAGAGCTTTTTAATAATGCCATGAAACAATGGAGCCAGCCATACTGGTCAATTTATGTTCAAAGTGTCCCAAATGCTAATATTGTTGTGCTAGATAAAAACATTAATGATGTTGTAAAAACACACAATCCTGGAGATAAAATAAGCACTTATTTCACTTTTCCGATGAGTAAATGGCATTTGGAAAATGAATTTAAAGATGGTTTTAATACAGGAGGCGCAATTGAATACGTAAAATTATTCTCCATTATTGCTTTGGTGATACTTCTTATTGCTTGCATCAATTTTATGAATTTATCTACTGCCCGTTCAGAAAAAAAATCTAAAGAAGTGGGTGTAAGAAAAACACTTGGATCAAGTAAAAAACAGCTTGTAGTTCAGTTCTTTTGCGAATCTTTCCTTTTAACTTTTATCGCTTTTTCTATCGCACTCATTTCTGTTTATTTTCTTCTCCCATCATTTAACTTATTTATAAATAAAGATCTGCATTTAGATATCTCTAAACCTTATTTTTGGGCAGGAATACTTTCTGTTTTACTTTTTACGGGAGTTATTTCCGGAAGTTATCCCGCTTTCTATCTATCATCATTCAAACCCATTGCTGTATTAAAAGGAATCAATATATCAGGAAGAAAATCAATATTGCCAAGAAGGGTTCTTGTTACAGCGCAATTTATAATTTCCATATTACTTATATTTGTTACAATTATTGTTTATCAACAGTTAGCATATGTAAAGGGAAGGGCCATTGGTTATGAGGCTGAAAATTTATTAATGGTAGTGTCATCCCCTGATCTCAATAAGAATTTTTCAGTTTTAAAAGAAGAATTATTAAAAACCGGATCTGTTGAAGCTGTTACCCGGACATCATCGCCACTTACTGATATCTGGTGGAACAATGTTCCTTCACCGGATTGGGAAGGTAAACAACA
>JBDSFC010000309.1:0-6214 GCA_039919745.1 Bacteroidia bacterium
GCTTGGCATATATGGAAGTTGAAGTAGTTGGCCCAAACCGGGATCTGCACAGTGGTGTTTATGGTGGTGCAGTTGCCAACCCAATAAATATTTTATGCAAAATGATAGCAAGCTGTCATGATGAAAATAATCATATTACTATTCCTGATTTTTATGCTGATGTAATGGAACTGAGTGCTGAAGAGCGCGCAGAGATGGCAAAAGCACCATTCGATCTTAATGATTTTAAAAAAGATCTTAGTGTTGGAGATGTTTGGGGCGAGAAAGGTTATTCAACAATTGAGAGAACAGGTATACGCCCAACCCTTGATGTAAATGGTATTTGGGGTGGTTACACCGGCGAAGGTGCAAAAACGGTTTTACCCGGAAAAGCATTTGCGAAGATCAGTATGCGTTTAGTGCCGAACCAAAATTCAGATAAGATCTCTGCTATCTTCCAAAAGTATTTTGAAAGCATTGCACCAAAATCAGTTAAAATAACTGTTAGACCACATCATGGTGGTGAGCCATATTTTTTAAGTTCTGAAAATAATGGATACAAAGCGGCAAGCATGGCTATGCAGGATACTTATAATAAAAAACCGGTGCCCACCCGGGGTGGCGGCAGTATTCCGATTGTAGCGCTATTTCGCCAGGAATTAGGTTTGGATAGTATCTTATTGGGCTTTGGGTTGGATTCAGATGCTTTACATTCACCAAACGAACATTATGGTTTGTTTAATTATTATAAAGGAATAGAAACAATTCCTTTATTTTATAAATATTACACTCAATTATCTGCCAAGTAATTTTTATACCGGATGAATACGAGCGATTGGATCGGCACAACAGGTGTAACACTTCTTTTAATAGCATTTGCCTTAAACATTGGCAAAAAAATTACTGCTGAATCTAAACCCTATTTGATCTTAAATATTCTTGGTGCAGTACTCGCGGGCATTTCCAGTTACATGATCCATTTTACACCATTTGTTATTTTAGAAGGCGTGTGGGCAGCCGCAAGTCTTGCCAGCTTATTAAAAACTTTAAAAAATGAAGCAAACTAAAATAAATATAACAGCTTTTCTTTTTTTTATTTTGTGTTTAAGTGCTTGTAAAGATTTTAAAGAAGCCCAATGCACCGGTGTAAAAGGATTTAAAATAAACAAAATAGGCCCACAGGGAATTGATGCTGATATTATTTTAGGAATTAAAAATCCAAACCACATGGGTTTTTCGGTTTACAAAAGTTCATTTGATGTTGTTTACAATGGTGTAAATCTTGGTAAGGCAAAGCTTTCAAAGCGTGTGCATATTAATGGCGATACTGAAAAAAATTATAATTTTAATTTAAAAAGCGATTTTAAAAATGCCAATCCCATGGATGTAATGAAATTAATGAATGGTGGTGGTAAAGGAATGATAGAAGTTATTGGCGATCTGAAAGCCGGAAAGTTTTATTTGAAAAAACGTTTCCCTGTTAAAGTAAAAGAAAAAGTAGATATGATGAGTAGGGATTGATCTGCTTTTCAAAAACAAACCACATAGAAACATAGATTTATTTTACTAACCAATTTTTAAAAAGAACTTTTTGCACTCTAAATACTATGTACCTATCTGGTTAAATATTTGTGAGTTAGTTCATGGAAGGATCGCTTCCAAAATCTGCAAAAATACTGTACTCGTGTTTAATTTCGCTTAATTGTAATCTCCAAAGATCTTCTGCTTCATTACCAAAAAATCCCGATTCTACATGGTTGTTAATTAACCAGTGTTTGTTTTTAATTTCATTTTCTAATTGTCCGTCAGACCAACCACTGTATCCTGCAAAAAAACGCACATCGTATGTTTTTACCTTTCCATGTTCTATCATGTGCATGAGCTGGTGAAAATCACCGCCAAAATAGATATCATCTTTTATTTTATAAGAATCCGCCAGGTCATTTCCCAACCTGTGAATGTAAAAAAGCTGGTCTTTTGCTACAGGCCCGCCTTCATAGATCGGAAAATTTCCATTTTTAATTTCAGGCTTTACATCACGTAACTTAAACTGTGTTTTAAAATTTAAAACAAAGCCTAAAGATTCGTTCGCATTATGATTGGTCATGTATACTACCGAACGATTAAAAAAACCGTCCTGTAATAAAGGATGAGCTATAAGGATGTTGCCTTCCATAAAATAAAGTTAGAAAATTTTATTCAAAACAACATATAGACCTAAAAATTAATTTTGGACCTGGATTTGTTTTAAATACCGAAGTTGATCTTTTTCGGAATTAAAAAGGGAAGTGGCTTTTGTGTGTTTGAGTAAAGCTGCTACTTCGTTTGCAATTGGTTTATTAGGATAATAGTTATCCCTTGCAAAGTGAACGAATTTTAAAACCATAAAACCATCGAACCAGTCAAAAAATCGTTTTTGAAATTGTTTTTTAGAAGACGTGTTATTTTTTAATTCTTTTGATTTATTTTCAAAATCATTTTCGAGTAAAAATTGGTGAATTGATCCTGGAAGATCTTTTAAAATTATTTCTTTATAAAGGTCAAGCGCAAAGAATAATTTTAGGTCCTCAAAAATTTCAAAGGAGTAAGTTGTAAATGTTTCTTCTTTTTTTTTAATAAAATTTTGTTGTGCCCGGCCTGTACCAAAAGGTACACGGGTGCTCACACGGGCACTTGGATAAACAATGGCTTTGTTCAACTCAATTACTTTACCGTAATGAAACACTTTATTTAAAAAATAAAAATCCTCGCCGGCTTTTCGTTTATTCATACCGCCCGCTTTACAATAGATGCTGGTTTTAACAGCCATGCTGCTGCCAATAGTATGAAAAGCATAAAGGAATTGACAATAGCTTAAACACTCCTTATAATAGCGCAAAAACAACTCGTAAAAAATTATTCCCGTTTTAAGTGTTTCATCTTTTTCGTTTTCAATGTCGTGCTCAAAGTGCAGGCAAATGGTATTGTAGCTTTCCGGTTTAGAAGCATATTTTTCTAATTCAAGCAAGTAGTTTTTATTTACAATACTGTCACCATCAAAACAAATTAATAAGCCATCGTAGTCTATTTCTTCAAAACGACGAACAGCCTCATCCATGCCAATCTTACGGGCAAGGCCAACACCTGCATGTTTTACAGGAAGATCTTCCGCTAAAAGAAAATAGAAAATAAGCGAGTTATTTTTAGAAAATTTTTGTTCCAGCTCTGTTTTTTGTTGTTGATGAAATTTTTTAGTTTCAACATCTTCTAGCGAAGAATTTAAAACAATAATTACTTCAGTAATAAAATCAGTTGAAGTGCAATCTACTAAAGAAGTAAGTGTTTTTTCCAATTCCGGTTCTTGGTAAGATGGAATAATAATTATCTGCTTACAATCTTTGTTAATTGTTTCATTAATAAGTTTTGTTGTGTTACTAAACTTATTTAAATAGGTTTGTGTTATAGAATTGAACGCCACATTACAAAAATAACCTTAATATGATAATTGCTGCTATAGTTGTAACAGATTTAAAGAATGGTATTGGTAAAGACAATCAATTATTATGTCATTTACCGGCTGATCTTAAATTTTTTAAAGCCACCACAATGGGTTGTCCCATTATTATGGGTCGTAAGACCTACGAAAGTATTGGACGTTTATTACCCGGAAGAAGAAACGTTATTATTACGCGTAGTGGTGATTATAAAGTGGATGGCGCTGAAATATTTCATTCGGTGGAAGGTGCTTTAAAATTTTGTACAGAAGACAAGGTCTTTATTACTGGTGGAGCAGAAATTTTTAAAATATCAATGGGTTTGGTAAACGTAATTTACAGAACAGTAATTGATCATACTTTTGAAGCAGATACTTTTTTTCCGGAAATAAATACGAATGAATTTAAATTGGCTTGGGAAGAACCGCATAAAGCGGATGAAAAAAACAAGTACGATTTTAGATTTCAGAAGTGGGAAAGAATTATGTAAAACACTTCGACTCCGCTCAGTGTGACACTAAACCGTCATTGCGAGCGATAGCGCGGCAATCTGTTCTTGTTTGAGATTGCCTCGTCATGCTTCCTCGCAAAGACGAAATCGACATTTTGCCTTTGGAATGACTTTTTAGTCAATCACTAACTTTTGATCTTTATAATTAAATAATTTTAATTCTTTACCCTTATCGAATAAAAGTTTTATAGCGTTAATACCTGTTTCGCCAAGATCGATCGAAAAATCATTTACATAAAGTGCTATGTGTTTTTTCATTACCTCTTCACTCATTTCCTGCGCATGTGCTTTTACATAATCCATACAGCTTTCAGGATTGGCAAAAGCAAACTCAACACTTTTTTTAATTAAACGATTTACTTTTTGGTGAAGCTCTTCTCCGAGATCTCGCTTCATAACAATGCCACCAAGTGGAATAGGGGCATGTATAAGTGAATCCCAATATTCACCAAGGTCCATTATTTTTTCCAAACCTTTTTCCTGGTATGTGAACCTGTTCTCATGAATAATTAATCCGGCGTCAACTTCACCACGTAATACGGCATTTTCTATCTCGTTAAAAACATATTCTTTTTTAGTCTTTAATTTAGGGAAGGCAATAGAAAGTAACAAATTTGCAGTTGTATATTTTCCGGGAATTGCAACTGTCATGTTCTCGATATCTAATTTAAATTTTGAACTATGTACCAGTAAAGGCCCACAATTAAAACCCAAAGCGCTTCCTGCGCGCAACAATATATAACTATCCAACGCATAAGCATATGCATGATAGCTTAACTTTGTAATATCTAAATAGCCATGTAATGCTTTTTGATTTAAGGTTTCAACGTCTTCTAATCTTACTTCAAATTGTAAACCTTCAGTATCAATTTTATTATGGATGAGTGCGTCAAAAATGAAACAATCGTTTGGGCAGGGAGAATATCCTATTGTTAATTTCATTTAGTGAGGTCTGTAATAAGTGTAACAACAAAGTCGTTTAAATTGTTTATGGCCAAAGGCATATTCCATTTGTTTTTATCGCGTTTTTCAACATAATTAGAAACCGCACGTAATTGGTAATAATTTTCTGATAAGCGACTGCAACCTCTAAAGAATGCTGCGCCCTCCATACTTTCTATATGTGTATTATACGAGGTATTAACGGTTTTAATACTTTCTTCATTACCATGTACTTTATTAACGGTAATGCCTTTAACTTTTTTTACGTGATCTAACAATGGGTTTTGAAACTGAACAAGATGGCGATAAATGTTTGTTCCACCTAAATTCATATCGGCATATTTTATAAATGCCGTATCATCTTCAGCACCCATTTCACTCAGTGTATCTTCAACCACCATCACAACTTCACCGATTTTTAGATCACGGTCAAAAGCGCCACAAACACCAACATTTATAACATGATCAAATAAATTGTGAGACGACCTGCCCATGTGATAAGCTGTATTTACCATGCCTACGCCAGTTATAAGAATCGAAAGATCAGGGCCTGAATCGGCTATGAACAAACCTTCTTCAGCATAAAGCTTAATTTTAAAATGTTCCAATAAAGGAGCTACTTCAAATTTTGTTGCAGCAACTATTAAAAATTTAGGCATATGTAAAATTAGTAATTAGGTACTAATAACGCTAATGTGTTTTTAAATGATCTAAAAAAAATTTAATTTTTTGGGCGTTGCCTCCGGCCCGCGCTTTTCGTTCAATCTTTTTGCTCGTTCCTCTCAAAAAGGATTTTCACTGCAATCGCTAACGCATACGTAAACCAGCGTGAAGGATATGGAGGGTTTAGCTCTTTTGCCTGCTAAGGCAAAAAGCCGGAGCGAAGCGAAGCCCGTAATAGCCCGACCGCGAGTGAGGCTTCAATAATTTTTCGGAGGCCGAATCTCGCGGGCACGCCCAAATACACAAAAACGAACAGTTCTCATTTAATATTGCACCATGCTGCAAAAAATAATTTAGTAAATTTACACTATGGTTTATCTTACCCGTCACGAACATTTTAATGCTGCTCATAAATTGTACAATCCAGCCTGGAGCGATGAAAAAAACACTGAGGTATTTGGAAAATGTGCCAATGCTAACTGGCATGGCCATAATTATGAATTGCTTGTAACCATAAAAGGAAAAGTAAATGCAGAAACAGGGTTTTTAATGGACGCAAAAGCCTTAAGCGCTATTTTACAGGAACATGTTTGCGAAAAATTAGATCATCGCAACCTTAATCTGGATGTAGATTTTATGAAAAACG
>JBDSFC010000353.1:0-2777 GCA_039919745.1 Bacteroidia bacterium
GCATGTGGTGGATTTTGAAAATGTAATCCTCTTAAAACACCTTTTTGTGAAAGTGATTGGTTATCCTGCACAAAATCTAAATTTAATCCTGCTTGTTTAAATAAGTTCTGATTATAACTTTCAAAAAAATAGCCTCTTTCGTCTTCAAATACTTTTGGTTTAAGAACCAACAGATCTTTTAATTTAGTTTCAATAATTTCCATTAATTCATTTTTCGTTTTGTGCGTTTTTTAAATTTCTCATCCTCACTGTAATACCCACTACCATAGCCGTATCCATAACCATAGCCATAACCATAATTGTAACTATAAATTTTTCTGCTGATGTCAACATCGTTAAGCACTACAGCCAGGTTATATATCTTAGTTTCATTTTTTAACCTGTCAAGTATCTGCGTAAACATTTTTTTGGAGTAGCCGGCCCTGAAAACGTAAATAGGATAATTAGCCATTTTAATAGTTTCAATACCGTCTGTAACCAAACCAACAGGTGCATTATCTATTACAATAAAATCAAATTGCGTTTTTAATTCGGCAATTACTTCTTTTAATTTTTTACTTAATATTAATTCCGATGGATTTGGTGGCGCCGGCCCCGCTGTAATGAATTTAAGGTTGTCCATAGGACTATCATTAAAACACTCATCCAAACGGCTTATACCGGTTAAAATAGTGCTCATACCGATATTATTTGGCACACCAAAACCTTTATGGATCTTTGGTTTACGCATATCCAAATCAATGATAACTACTTTTTTGCCAGTAAAGGCTAAAATACCGGCAATATTAATCGCCACAAAGGTTTTTCCCTCACCACTTATTGTTGAAGTAATAGATACAATTTTAGGTCCATCACTTGAATCTATAAATGTTAAGTTAGAACGGATAGATCTGAAAGCTTCACTGATAATAGCCTTAGGGTTTTTATCAACTATTAATTGCGAAACAGGAATATCGTTTTGATATTTTGGTACAACACCTAATAATGCAATATTACCAGTTGAATATCGCGTGATATCTTTAAGAGAGTAAATTTTATCATGAAAAATGTATCTGACAAAAACCAAACCAAGCGACATTAATAAAGAAGCTAATAAAGCAACTATAATGGCGCTTCTGTTATTTGGTGATACTTTTGAGCCAGAACCAAGTGCTTTTTCTAAAATAATATTTTTAGAAACGTAACCCGCTTTTGAAATAGAGAATTCGGTTTTCTTTTCCAACAACATGGTGTAATATTTTTCGCTAATACCATATAATCTTGTTAAACGCGAAAACTCTACTTCGTCTTCAGGATTTTGACTAAGCCTGGATTTATATTCTGTTGATTTTTCGAGAAGGTTCTTGTACTTGGTCTTATATCTTAATCTTACGGCATCTAAACTTTCTATCAATAATTTTTTTTGCGTTTCTAATTGGTAATTGATCTGCTTAATATTTTCAGAGTTGGGGGTAACAGCATACAATAAATTTTCTTTATCAAGCAAAAGCTTTTGTATTGCCTGCGTAGTTTCTTTTATTAAACTTTCGTACTCAGTGCCGGAAATAAGTGATATTAGCTGATAAATATCAATGCCTTTATTTTTATTGATATTATTCTGGATCTCGTTAATGATCTTTTCTTCCATTTCAACTTTAAGAAGCTGATCTTCTACCGAAGAATAACGAATAAGTTCAGAATTAATGAGAATATCTTTTTCGCTAAAATTTTTATCCTGTTTAAATTTTTGCAGGTTGCCTTCTGTATCTTTAAGATCATTAAATACTACACCTAACTGAGTATCGATAAATGATAAAATATTGCGCGAGCTTTCGCTTTTTCTTTCAACATCGTAATTTAAATACTCTTCAGTAATAGCGTTTACGATATCTGTAGATTTTAAAGCGTTTACGTCTTGCACTTTAATTAAAATTGTTTTAGCGAGTTCATTGATGAGCCTTACTTCCAGCCTGCTTTGTAAAATAGAGGTTACCGCGTCCACATCAGAAATGGTAAAGTAAAGCGATGAATTTTCTTTTAATATAATAGCGATCTCATCTTTTTCGAGTTTAGGATTAAGAAAAACATTAATATCAAACTCATTTGTTTTGAGCCATGTGTTTATCTCAAATTTTTCAATTCTGCTACCGATTTTTAAAATACCTCCGGTAAGCGTGGAGTTTAGCTCCACATAAATTTTTTGGTTATAATTAACCCCCACTTTTGGATTAATTTTAATTAGATAAGGAGATGAATGATATAGTTCGTTACTTTTAAAAGTTCCTTCACTAAAGTAATTTACGCTGATATCCAACTTTTCTACTACCCTTTTTAAAAATACTTTTGATTTTATTTGTTCAATGGCCTCAGCCATTAAATTATTATTATTTTCAAAATTATTAAGTTTTAAGATCTCATCCGCTTTATTTGCGTCGTTAATTTGCAAAACAGCTTTTGATTCAAAAACAGGCTGACTATAGCGCAGATATAAAAAAGCGAGGGAAAAAGAGATAACAAAGAAAATAAATATAAAGATCTTGCTCTTATTAAATAAAAAGGCAATTACACCAATATCAAAATTAGTATTGAACCTCTCGGTTATATCTTTTAATTGATTATTGGTTGATTCTACCTGAGGATCTAACATGTTTATCTTATCCTATAAAATTGTACCAAAATCAACATTGTCGTTAGTAAAGTAACTACCGGGGCAATCTCAGTAGCTATTGTTTTAAAAGGCCTGTATCTTGGCTCAACATAAATAATATCATTAGCCTGTACTTTGGTATATCCTAAAG
>JBDSFC010000401.1:0-7201 GCA_039919745.1 Bacteroidia bacterium
CAAAAGAAATTCCAACACCACTCATATCTTTTAAACCGAAGATCCCGGTAAGGTCATCGTATCGGCCGCCACCAAGAATGCTTGGTGTAAATGTACCCGCGTTAGCTTTTACTTCAAAAATAGTTCCTGTATAATAATTTAATCCACGGGCAAGCGTAATGTCTAACTCAATAGTAGCGAAAGATACGCTTGAATTATCCAATAGATATTCAATTTCTTGAATCCCTTTTTTTCCTTCATCATTTGCCCCAACTAGTTTTTTTAGTACTTCTACTTTTTGTTTATTGTTGCCTTTAAAATCCAAAAGCGGTTGCAAGGTTTCAATAGCTTTGGGGGAAATTCCTTTTTCGGTAAGTTCTTTGTTCACGCCGTCTTTTCCAACCTTGTCCAGTTTATCAATAGCAACAGTAATATCAATGATCTTTGAAGGTTCATTAATAACTTCAGCTAACGCAGAAAGTATTTTTCGATTGTTGAATTTTAAAACAACAGGAACGCTTAATTCCCTGAAGGATTTATCCATTAAAGAAATAAGGTCCAGTTCATTTATTAAAGAATCAGATCCTATTACGTCGGCATCGCATTGGTAAAATTCGCGGTAACGGCCTTTTTGCGGACGATCTGCTCTCCAAACCGGTTGTATTTGATAACGTTTAAATGGAAAAGTCAATTGATGCTGATTCATTACTACATAACGCGCAAAGGGCACTGTAAGATCATAACGTAAAGCTTTTTCGGTTAATTCCTCTGAATTTCGCGAAGCTTCTAATGAAAGATCAAATTCCTTTTTCAGAACATCTTTATTTTTGCTTTCATGAATGCGTGAGTTTAAAATTTTAAAGATCAATTGATCACCTTCTTCTCCATATTTACCTGTTAATGTGGTAATATTTTCCATAGAAGGTGTTTCTATTGGCTGGTAACCAAATAGTTCAAAGTTAGCACGGATAATATTTAAAATATATTGCCGTTTCTGCATTTCTGCCGGACCAAAATCGCGTGTACCTTTAGGAATTGATGGTTTCATTTAAAATTTTAATAGACACAAACTTAATGAATTTATACTTATTAGCTTTCAAATATTTACACTCTTTTTAGAACATTCTCCTTCATTAATATTCTTAATTTTGCTTTCTTATCAGTCAGTTTGTGAATTTAAAAAAAAGTATAATTTTTCTTTTGTTTTATGGGCTTTGCACCTTCTATTTAAAAGGGCAAAAACCAGTAAATACCTCTTTTTTTGATAAAAACGGGCAACTTTCAAGTGTACAAGATGCATTTTACTTTAGAGAAACAACAGATACCCTGGATTTTTACAGGTCTTATTATGCTATAGATACTTCATTGTACTTTGCCGGCAAAATAGTTTCCGCAAGGGATTCTTCTGATCAAAAGAACAAATATTCCGGCTTGTGCATTTGGTATTACAAAAACGGCAATAAAAGAAATGAATATACTTATGATAATAATGGCTCGTTGAATGGCACATCTACCGATTATTTTGAAAACGGTAAAATAAAAAAAACGATCGATTATGAGAATGGAAAGAGAAAAAACAAAATCTATAATGAATTCGGTGAAAATGGTGCAACCGCAGTAATTTTTGAAGAAAATTTTATTGATAATTCAAACAAATGGACTTTGTCATCAAATGATAGTTCCTCAGCTAAAATAAAGTTAGGTGGCTTTGAATTGTCAAGTAAAAAAGTCACTGGTATTAAAAGGGTTTTTCCGCATAAGATAAGTTCTGAAAATTATTCCGTTGAAACTATTATCAATTCAAATTATTTACTGGATAGTGCAAGGGCAGGCTTGATATTTGGTTGTAAAGATTCATTAAATTACTGCTATTTTTCAATTTCGAAAATGCGTTGTTACATTGGTTCGGTTAAGAACGGACAAACCGTAAAAAGAATAAACGGCTGTTTAGCAAAGCCATTAAAATCGTTAGCGTGGAACAAACTCAAGATTATATCCTTGAATAAAAAAATATATTACAGCATTAATGAGGAAATATTATTTGCTTTGGATATAACTCATACTTTGGGTTATACCGCCGGACTTTCATTAAATACACGCGGGTTGGTTCTGTTTGATAATTTTATAATTAAGGAATATCAAACCAATCGTGTAATTGATGTTGTTAAACCAATAATTAAAAACAGCAACACTTACTTAATTTCAAATAGCGATTATGGTGTTCAAAGTCTATCTACCGGCCTAATATTAGATAAAAATGGTCTGATCTTAACAAATGCTGAGAATTTTAATCGGTATAATCAGATACTGGTTGAGTTGTATATTAATGATTCTATAAAAAGTTTTCTGGCAGACGTGATTACTAAAGATCTTCAACATAACATCGCCATTTTGAAAATCAATAATTTAAAAGATGAAAAACTTTATAAACCTGCTTACTCTTTTTGCGAAAAAGCCTCGATTGAGTTAGAAAGCGAGCTTTTTTCAATTTATTTTACCAAAGCCGATTCAACAGAAAATAAACCAAAAATTGTTTCTGGAAAATTAAAATCAAAAGCACGCTTCGAAAATTTATCCAGCTATTTTGATGTGGCAATAGATTGCGAAAGTATTGCTATGGGCGGGCCTGTTTTTACAAAAGAAGGTGAGTTATTAGGTGTAATTAATACTTCTTCAATAAAAAATATTAGCAGTGTTATTAAGTTAAATGCAGCAGAACAACTTATTTTTTATTCTCAGCAAAAATTTGTGAAAATAAAAAAAACAGAAAAAAATAGTTCCGGCAATTTTAATGACATTTCAAGAAACATTGTTCTTATTAAGGTAAAATAAGATTTTTTGACAGTATTACTTACCTTATTTCCTCCAGTTCTTCCGTTTGACACTATTTCTTAAAAATAATGTCTTTTACATAAGGGTAAGAGTCATTTCAAACGTCTACCTATTAAATAAGATACTTTACCGACATAAAAAATAGTTTGACATCCGAATTTTTACATAAAAGGCATTTTTTTAGGTGCGGAAACTTGTGGGACAAAATAAGTTTCCATAGTTTTGTGCCGGCAAAAACAATATTTTACAAAGAATCAGGTTATTAACTCAAAATACAGTACCATATGAAATTACGCATACTCCTTTTCTTAAGCTTTTTAGTTTTAAATACCTATAGCCAGGATAAATTCAGCATCAGCGGTTATATTAAAGATGGCAAAAATGGTGAATCGCTTATTGGCGCCACTATTTCCAAGCAAGGTTCGCATCTTGGTTCATCTGCTAATGAATATGGTTTTTTCTCGCTAACCCTTCCAAAAGGCGAACATATAATTGCTGTATCATTAATAGGTTATAAAACCTACACGTTTTCTGTAAATCTCGAGAAGAATATCATTAAGAACTATGAGCTTTCTGAAGAAGGAAAACAACTGGATGAAATAGAAGTTACCGGCGAAGCGGCTGATAAGAATATTACCAGCACTGAAATGGGCACTACTAAGCTTGATATTAAAGAAATAAATAAAATACCTGCTATGTTTGGCGAAGTGGATATTGTGCGCGCAATACAAATGCTACCAGGGGTTACCACAGTAGGTGAAGGAGCAAGTGGCTTTAACGTGCGTGGCGGGAACGTTGACCAGAATTTAATTTTGTTGGACGAAGCGCCTGTATACAACTCATCCCACTTATTTGGTTTTTTCTCTGTATTTAATCCCGATGCAGTTAAAGATGTAAAGCTTATAAAAGGCGGAATCCCTTCTCAATACGGTGGAAGGGTATCATCCATATTAGATATTAGAATGAAAGAAGGTAACAGCAAAAAATTTGAAGTAAATGGCGGTTTGGGTACAGTATTTAGCAGGCTTAGCATTGAAGGCCCGATCATTAAAGACAAAATGAGCTTTATTATTGCCGGTCGCAGAAGTTATATTGATGCACTGGTGAAACCTTTTGTAAAAAGTACGAGTCCTATAAAAAATTCCGATTTCTTTTTTTATGATCTTACGGCAAAGATCAACTATCGTATAAATGATAAGAATACCGTTTTTGCCAGCGGTTATTTTGGAAGAGATGTGTTTGGTGCGAGCGCTTTTAAATTTAATTGGGGCAATGCAACCGGTACATTAAGATGGAACCATATTTTTAATAATAAATTATTTATGAATGTTTCAGGCTTATATAGTAATTATAAATATTTTCTGGGATTTAACTTGCCTCAGCTTGATCAAAAGTTTGAATGGACAAGTAATGTTATTAATTATAGTGTGAAGCCTGATTTTACCTATTTCTTAAACAGTAAAAACACCATTCGTTTTGGCGCGCAGGCTTTATTATATGATTTCATGCCTTACGATGCTATTGGCCAATTCTCTGAAGGCGCAAGCGTAAAATTTAAATCAGAAAAACGTTATGGTGTAGAATACTCAGCATATGTTGGTAACGAACATAAAATATTACCACGCCTTACTTTTGAATATGGCTTACGCGTAAGCTTATATAACTATCTAGGCAAAGGAACAGCCTATTATTACAGGGATACAATTGCCAACGAACCAAAACCGTTAGATAGCACACATCATTTTAAAAATGGCGAAGTAATTAAGCATTACTTAACTCCTGAGCCACGTTTTTCAGTCAATTATGTGATCAATAGCTACAGCTCAATTAAAGCAAGCTATAACCGCATGGCGCAATACCTTCAACTTATAAGTAATACGGCAGCCAGCACACCGTTAGATGTATACACTATTGCTTCCAACAATTTAAAACCGTTAATAGCCGACCAGGGAAGCATTGGTTATTTTAGAAATTTTAAAGATAATATGTTCGAATCATCTGTTGAATTATATTACAAGTATTTACAAAACCAATTGGATTATGTAGATAACGCTGATCTTTTTATTAACGAACAAGTGGAAGGCCAATTGGTGCAAGGCTTAGGCCGTGCCTATGGTGCAGAGTTTTATATAAAGAAAAACAAAGGTAAAATTAAAGGCTGGTTAAGTTATACTTTAAGTAAAACCGAACGTTTGGTAAATGGTATAAGCAATGATAAATGGTTCTTTAGCCGATACGACAGAACACATTGTTTAAACACCTGCGTAAATTACGATATTTCAAAACGCTGGAACATCTCTACCAACTTTGTATTTTTAAGTGGTACGCCTGCAAGTTTTCCTAATTCAAAAGTTCAGATCCAAAATTATAATATTCCTTATAATACAACTGGTACAAGAAACAACTATCGTATCACACCATATCACCGTATGGACCTTGGTGCCACTTATAGTTTCAAAAAGAATGAAACAAGACGCTATAAACAAACAATTGTGCTGAGCGTTTACAACGTTTACAACAGAAGAAATGCTTTTAGTATTTATTTCCAAACCAAAGATGGCGAACCTAACCAAACACAGGCCGTACGTTTCTCGGTAATTGGTTCAATTGTTCCAGCAATAACTTATAATTTTAATTTTTAAGAATATGAAAAATATAATCAAATTAATATTAGTGATCACTTCTTTCTCAGTTCTTACATCGTGTACTGATGTGATCCAGATAAAACTGGATGAAGGATCAAAGATCTATGTCGTAGATGCCTTTGTAAATAATTTACGTCAGGACCAGGTAATAAAAATTACTACCAACGATAATTATTTCAGTAATAAAGAAGCTCCTCCTGTAAGTATTGCTAATGTTGTACTTAAAGATCTTACTGCAAATACACAATACGTTTTTAATTATACCTCTAATGGAAATTATGTTTATACCTTAGCGAGTACAGATACAATTTCGAGAGTAGATCATAGTTATGAATTAAATGTAACAATTGATGGTGCGGTTTATACATCGTTGCACACTCAAAGAAGAACAGCTGTTATTGATAGTATCATAGCCCTTCCACAGGAAGGAGGTTTTGGCCCGCCATCAACAGATACAACATTTAATTGTTTATTATTAGCAAGAGATAAAGTAGATAATAACGCAGACTATTATTGGGTAAAAACCTACCGCAATGATACATTATTAGGAGTGGGAAGAGATATAAATGTTACCATTGATGGCGTTGGAGGCATTGTAACTTCAGCGCCTAACGATACCGTTGATTTTACCCCCCCGGCAACATTTTTAGGATTTGAAAATTTTAGAAAGAATAGTAAATGTAAAGTAGAGATCCATTCTATTTCGCGCGACAATTATTTTTTCTTTATTCAGGCACTCGCACAAATAAATAACGGCGGGTTATTTGCTACTACACCGGAGAATGTGAAAACAAATATTACAACACCAGACGGAGCTAAAACAAAAGCAATTGGAAGGTTTAATATGGCAAGCGTAGTTACTAAAACAACCGTGGTACATTAATTGGTTTAATCCAGGGATTTTTTATCTTTGAATTAAATTCTTTTAAAATGAAAAAATATTGCATACTGGCTTTTATAGTTGTTATTATTGGAGCCTGTAAAAAAGACCGGATTTGTAGTTGCACGGTTACAAAAACCGGTACATCAACAACTACTGGCAAAGCCGAGATCGTTTTATTTCCAGGCTTTCCTACTCCATTAGCAGATACTTCTTTTGTTACTAATATTAACGAAACGCAATCGGTAGATAAAAAACTGGAAAAGGTTACCAAACGAGCCGGTAAAAATAATTGCATCAGTTATTCTGAACCGTATAATGAAACAACCCTTACTTCTGTTCCGGCCTCTTCATTTAATTTATCAGTAAGCGTAACAGATAAAGGTGACAAGCATTATAAATGCGAATTAAAATAAATTCCGTCAGGGTCAACTTCCTAACTTAAGAGTAAGGTCAACAAGGCGATTGCTATAGCCCCATTCGTTATCGTACCAGCCAATAATTTTAACTAAGTTGCCTACAATACTTGTGAATTCTGCGTCGTATAATACACTATGCGGGTTACCAATTACATCAATACTCACAATAGGATCTTCGGTATATTCTAAGATCCCTTTTAATTGGTTTTGAGCAGCTAATTTAAACGCGTTATTTATTTCTTCAACGGTTGGTATTTTAGTGAGTACACAGGTAATGTCGGTTAATGAACCATCCGGCACTGGCACACGCATGCCCCAACCTCCAATTTTTCCTTCTAAATGTGGAAATATTTTTGTGATCGCTTTTGCTGCCCCCGTAGATGTTGGCACAATTGACAATGCTGCAGCCCTTGCTCTGCGAAGATCTTTATGTGGCGCATCGTGTA
>JBDSFC010000417.1:0-17147 GCA_039919745.1 Bacteroidia bacterium
GTTACCGAAGCTAACATAGAATACATTGGAAGTATAACCATTGATGAGTCTCTTATGGAAGCCGTTAATATTAGAGAAGAAGAGCAGGTGCATGTGATCAATCATAGAAATGGTGAACGATTAATTACTTATGCTATAAAAGGAAAGAGGGGAAGCGGCGAAATTTGCATGAATGGCCCTGCAGCACTAAAAATAAGTAAAGGTGATAAAATTATTATTATCGCTTATGCGGGAATTGATGATGAAAATGTAGAAAATTTTAAAGCCAAAATTATTTTTCCTAATCCAGATAATTTTATTTAAGATGAGTGATGAAAGATTAACTGCTCTAAGAATTCAGCATAACGACCCGAAAAACTGGCATTCTAAAGTTTGCAGGAAGTGCAAGAAAAAATATAAAATAAATATAATTACAATGCCGGAAGTGGATGAAGAGCTTAATTACTGTTTTAATTGTTTTCAGAAATATGTCTGGGAGTATATGTAGTAATATTAATTGAAAGAGTCAATTAATTCATGCCTATATCGCGAAAGAACAGAAGATTTTGATAAAAACCCCAGATAAATTCCATCTTTTACGACCGGCAAATTCCACTGGCCGGTTTCATCAAATTTTTTCATTGCCGAAAAAATACTTTCATCTGATGATATTTTAGCTGATACTTTTTCCATAATATCCTTCGCGGTAATTTTTTCATATAATTTAGTGTCAAACATTTCTTCTCTTATGTTGTCTAATTGGACAATACCGAGTAGTTTATTTTTTTTATTTACAACAGGAAATATATTTCTTCGGGTATGTTTTATGTGCTCTATTACTTTACCTAAACTTTCTTCTGGGTGAAGTACTGAGAAATCTTTTTCAATTAGATCTAAAACTTCAATGCGACCCAATATACTTATATCTTTATTTTCTGATACTATTGTCCCTCTTAATTTCAGCTTTCGAATATCCATAGATTCAGGATGGAAAAATTTCACTATTACATAACTTATAGAAGCAACAATCATTAAAGGCACAATTAAGGCATAACCTCCACTAATTTCAGCAATTAAAAATATACTTGTAAGTGGTGCATGAAACACACCACTTAAGATACCAGCCATTGCCACTAATGTAAAATTACTCATCGGTAAATTAATACCAAGCAATTTAAAAAGTAAGGAAAATACATAACCTAAATATGCGCCAACAAATAATGACGGAGCAAAATTTCCGCCTACGCCACCAGAGCCAATCGTAGCTGAAGCAGCAAATACCTTAATAAGCATTACAATCGTCAATAAAATCAAGAGTGCCCAGTCTGCATAAGCTGCTAAATACAGGGGGCTATTTTTAAAAATTTGTGGTGCCGAGTTTGTGGCGAGGAGTTTAATACTTTCATATCCTTCACCAAACAGCGATGGAAAAACAAAAACCATTATGATAAGAAAGACACCGCCTAACACCCAGCGGAGCCTTTTTGATCCCAGCTTTTCATAAAAGCTCTCTAAAAAATGAAAAACGTTTACATAATAAATGGATGTAATTCCTGCAACAATAGCCAATAAAATATAGAACGGTACATTATGATAGTTAAAGGGAGCTAAATTTTGAAAACTAAGAAGAATGTCTTCTTTAAGAAGAATGCTTGATATTAGTGCCCCTGATACAGAGGCAATAAGTAAGGGAATAAACGCAGTGATGGAAATGTCTACTAATATTACTTCAAGCGCAAATAAAACACCTGCAATTGGCGCATTAAAGGCGCCAGATATACCTCCGGCAGCCCCTGCAGCTAATAGTAAAGTACGTTCTTTATAATTTAATTTATTTACCCTTGAGTAATTTGATCCGATTGCTGATCCTGTGCTGACTATTGGCGACTCCAATCCCGCTGAGCCACCAAATCCTACAGTAAGGCCGCTTGTAATGATGTGTGAATAGATTTGTTCGAATGGCAAAAAGCTTCCTTTTTTTGCAATGCTGTGTAAAATATTTACGCTGCCAACATTTACATCATTTTTAAATAATGGTTTTATTAAGAAAACAGTAATGCCAATGCCAATTACGGGAAACAATAAATAGAGGTATTTTGAAGATCCTTCAAAAAAACCTTCTAAAATAAGATGACGGATACCATGAACGAATAATTTTAAAACAACAGCAGCAATGCCGGCACTGAGCCCTACAAGTATGCTTGAAAATATTAAGAATTGCTTTTCAGTTAAAATACTATGAATTTTATTTATAGCTGTATTTATTATATTTAATTTTTGATAGTTCATTTTTTTGTTTTGTTATGCCAAATTGGACTAAAGATTATAGGATTAGGTATATTTTTCAAAATAAAGCCGGTATAAAACCGGCTCCATTAAACAAAAACAAACAATGAATAAAATTGTGAACAAATCTAAATGAAACTTGTTTACTATTAATTGATACTTATCAATTTTATTTAAATTAATGTTAGTAGAGTCGCACAAATCTATCAAAAGTTGATAATTATCAACTTTTGATAGATTGAATTTAATTAATATTGAAAATATGTTCAATTTAGAAAATTATCACCTTAAATCGTCGTCTTTTAGTGATGCGCTTAGTGCTAGGGAATTATCTTATTTTAAAGAAAAAGCAGAAAGGATTGAATTTAAAAAGAAACATATTCTTTTTAAAGAAGGTTCTTTTTCTAAAGGAGTTTATATTGTAAGAAAAGGAAAAATAAAGATCTATAAGTCTAATCCCAATGGCGCAGAAAGTATAGTATACATTTATAAGAAGGGTGATTACTTTGGATATCGACCATTGCTAGCAGAAGATCCAAATCCGGTTTCTGCTGCTGCAATAGATAACACAGTTGTGAGTTATCTCCCCAAAGAAGCTTTCTTATCCCTATTTAACAGATCGGATACTTTGGCAAAAAAAATAGTTATTACATTATCGCAGGAATTTTCTGTATGGATAAATAAAATGACAGTTTTCACGCAATTTTCAGTTAAGGAACGTATCGCTTTGAGTTTATTAATACTTAGTAAGGTCTATCAAAATAATGAAGAAAAAAAAGTGATCATTTCAATTAACAGGGATGATTTTGCTAGCTTTGTTGGTACGGCAAAAGAATCGTTGGTAAGGAATTTACGACATTTTAAAGACGAGAAAATCATTTCCACCCAAGGAACTAAAATTGTTGTAATGAAACCAGATCAACTGCATGCGTATCTTTTATAATAAATTTATATGACGATAAGAGTACAATTACTTATTGGCTTTTTTACACTTATTTTTGTGTTTGTGCTGGTTTTTTTTGCAAATCAAAGCTTATCACAAGAAGTATTGACAAATACTAATTACCTCAATAATTCTGAGGCCGTTATAAAAAACTCCAACATTTTGCATAAAGAAATGATAGAGATGCAGAGTGGTTTTCGGGGGTTTTTACTAACGAACCAGGAAGTTTTTTTAGAGCCATATTATGAGGGAATAAAAAGCGTACCAGTATTATTGAACGAACAGCAAGCTTTATTATCAACGCAACATCAAAAACAAAAATTAGATTCTATTTATAGATTGCATCAGGCATGGGTTGAATATTCTGACTCTTTGATCTCTACAAAAAAAGACACTCTACCGGAAGCAGGTATTCGTTATAAAAAATTATTCGACACTAAGCTTAAAATGGAGGTGGGAAAGAAGCTTAATGATAAAATTCGTGCAATGTTCATTACACTTGATAATTACGAGTACACTATTAGGCAGGAAAGAAGGATTGCTTTGCAAAGATCCATCAACAGCAATAGAAATACATCATTAATACTACTTATAGCTTCTGTATTGGTCGGTTTTATTTCAAGTATTTATTTTATAAGAATTATTACAATACGTATTGCCATGATGGTAAATCTTGCAGAAAAGATTTCGCAGGGTAATTTTATAACTATAAATGACAAAAAAAGAGATGAATTTACTAAACTTGTTAATTCTTTAAATCAAATGTCTGAAACATTAAATAAAAATTTTAATGAACTCAAAAAGAAGAACAAGGAGTTAGATCAATTTGCCTATGTGGTTTCTCACGATTTAAAAGCGCCATTAAGAGGGATATCGAATATTATCTCCTGGATGGAAGAAGATCATGAAAAAGATATAACACCCGAAATAAATCAAAATTTGATACTTATAAAAGGAAGAACATTGAGGTTGGAAAATATGATTAATGGTTTATTGGAATACGCAAGAATTGAAAAAACGCGCAAAGGCATAGAACTGGTGAATACTGATCTAATGATAAAAGATCTGAAAGAATTACTTATTCCTTCAAAATTTTCTTTATCCATAAAAAACGTATTACCAGTTATGCATGTAGAAAAACTACATATAGAACAGGTTTTTGCGAACCTGATAAGTAATGCAGTAAAATATAATAACAACGAACACCCTGAAATAATTATTGACTATAATGACGCAGGAAAATATCATCAATTTTCCGTGTTGGATAATGGACCCGGCATTGACAAAGAGTATTTTGGAAAGATATTTGAGATTTTTCAGACCTTACAAGAGCGCGACGCATTCGAAAGTACAGGGGTAGGATTAGCAATAGTAAAAAAAATAGTTGATGATAATAAAGGCACTATTAACGTTGAATCGGAATTAGGTAAAGGAGCCCGATTTGTTTTTACATGGCCAAAAATTTAGAAATGATGAAAGAAATACTATTAATTGAAGATGATTATCTTGATGTTGAAAGTGTAAAAAGAGCATTAAAAAAATTAAATGTCGACCATAGGCTTCATGTCGCGCATAATGGTGTTGACGGATTAGCAATACTTACAGGTAATGCCGGGGTTCCAAAAGTATTGCCAGACATTATTTTACTCGACATTAATATGCCAAAAATGAATGGAGTTGAGTTTTTAGGAATTATCAAAAGCTATTATAGTTTAAAAAAAATAAAAACATTTGTAATCACTACTTCGGCTGAAGAGTATGATAAGCAGGCAATGCAAAATTTAGGGGTACATGGATATATTTTAAAACCTTTAAATTTAACTGATCCGGGCTCCGACAGCACTTTAAATTTGATCGAGGAGTTATTAAAATGATTCTATGATATTAATTGTTGCGATCATCAAGATTGCATTGTGTACTACCTACTAAATTATGCTAATTTTAAATTGTAGCATTCTTCGGGTTCATTAAAAACATCCATTGCTTTATCAAGTTTCTCATTTACAATTTTTGCATAAACTTGAGTTGTTTTTATAGAAGCATGGCCCATTAATTTTGACACATATTCGATATCTCGTCAAACGTAAGATCTGTTTTGCCAATGTATGTCCTTACCTTTCCAATAATATGTTTTGTTTTATCAATAGATGATGCCTGTAATTTGTTCTCCATTTCAATAAAAAATCTGTCAGCGTATTTTAAAAAGCTTTCTGGTGCTTTGCCTACTACAGCTTCTTTTATAGCTTTTGACGTGATTGTTTTGGATTTTGTTTCTAAGTCCAACGCATGGCCTTCGGCTTCCGCAACTTTGTGGGAAATGTAATTATTAAGGCGTTGGGAGTTCTCCATTCCTTTTTTTACACGTTTGTTCTTTACATCCCAATATTTTTCGGGTACAGTAATACCCAACGATATTTGTTGTGAATTACGGTTTTTTATTACCTTAAGATAAATAGGCACCACTCCATCTTTGTTGATTTTATCCTTTCTAAATAGTATTTTTACATTTGCAGCCATATCTTTTTATTACAAAATTAATGCATGTAGCAAAGATATGGGTACAACATTTGAACACTTCCTTTGCTTTTTGACTTGATGCATGCTAAATGCGGATCATGGAGAAGCCATAATCCAAAATCAAAATGCTAATAGTTGTTAAGCTTTGTTTTCTTTATTTTTGACTTAGGGCTTGCCCAATGCGGATCAACGGAGTTAATCCATATTTAATTATATAAACAAAAAGGCTTCAACATTGGTTGAAGCCTTTTTTTATTCCACACAATAATTAAGTTCGTTTTACTCATTTAAAAATGATTCAAATTGTGCCCAAACGCCTTTTACTTCAGGTTTAGTAGGGTCGCCTTCAAAAGCAAGTTTAGCTGCTGCGGTATATTTTAATTTAACGGTTCCTTGCGCAAGCAGATCACCATTTTCTCCATCTCTGTGCGCGTAAAATTTAACTACAATTTCATAAGTTTGATCTACTTTGAATTTATCTTTATTATCATACAATACCTGAATGGCTGCATAATCCTGAACGATCTGTCTTTGATATTGATTGTATTCGCGAATTGATCTTGTTTCTGATTGACGGCAATCCCAGTCTTTTGTTTCCAGGATTTTTACCATGTTGCTCCATGCTGCAGATTTTTTTCTTAGAACTTCTCTGCTTGTTTTTTTGCCGCCCATTTCATATTCAATGTTTATTTGTTGGCCCGGGTATTTAACCGATGGCGGATTTTTAAAGAATGCCATGAATACCATGTTTCCTGCCATATCTAATTCTGTTTTAAAGTCAGCTCCGTTAACAGCTACTTTATTAGAATAACCTTGTTTTTGCAGATGATACCATTGCGCTGCAAACACAACTTTTTCTATGTTTTTTGCATATACTTCATTCTTCAACCACTCAGCATTTTCTTTCTCTAATTTTTCTGTATTTAAAGATGCAATGATCATGTCAACTTTTGCCTGAGCTGTTTCCAGATCCCATGTAGCTAAACTTGCCTGATCTTTTACAAGAACATCTTTTACAACTCTTTTTGCATCAAGTGGAACAGGACTATTATCATTTTGACTTCTGTCTGCACCTATTTGAGCTAATACGCCCGAAGCTATCTCTATTACTTCTACATAACCGGTGGCACTTGCGCTTACCCAAACAAAAAATAATTTTACTTTATTTTTAGTGTAGTAACTTTCTTTTAAAGTTAATTTAAGCTGAGGTTCCGTACTTTTCTTTTTTTCAAAATAATGTAATTCATTTACAATTTTTCCATTTGCTTCTTTTACATATCTAAAGCCAAATGATTTTTTATCTACTTTTCCAAAATACTGGCCGGTTATTCCCAGCTCATCGGTTTCCTGATTAAAAGAATCAAAATTTCCTGAACCTCCTGAACCTTTATCATTTACCTTATCTTTTAGTTTTCCAAATTGTGCATGAGTTGTGTTTACAAACAAACCCAAAGCAAGTGCTGCTAAAATGATCTTTATTCTTTTCATGTTTATTTATTTTTATGTTTTTATTTTATAAGTGTTCCATTTTGTCCTGCACTACCATTTGAGCCGTTATTAAAAGACTGTGTTTTTCCTTTTGAACCAACACCACCTCTTCCTCCGGTATTAGTTACCACTGTTTTTAAAGAACTGCTACCTGTGCCTGAAATTTTAATGGTGCCGCCATTGCCGCCATTACCACCACTGCCGCCATTGCCGCTTTCTACACTTCCATTACCGCCATTACCGCCAGCAGTATTTATATTGAGCGTATTATCTATATGCATTTTTGATTCAGAAAAGATCTTACCAGACATTGCATCGATAACAGTTAATTTGTTTATTTTTTCACCATTCACAGTCATGCTCGTTACTTCAATATTTACACTTTTACCATTAGCGCCATTACTTCCGTTTATGTTATATCCAACGGTGTATCCTCTACCGTTCCCTCCTGAATTGCCTGAGTAATTATAATTGATGTCTTTTTTATAATTAGCGGTAACAGAATATTGTCCTTTAATTTTTTTCTCATCAAATTTTGACCAGGCAAAAATTTCTATTTTATCGTTTGGTATTTTCCGGCTATCGTCCGCTACTTTCAGATCTCCACCGGCAAAATCCCCTCCACTAACCTGGGCTTCAAAATCAGTATAAGGTGTTAAGCCACCAAGGTTAATTGTTTTAAGGAGTTTGCCATCTTCTAATTCAACTTCAAATCCTAATGATAGTATAGAGAGTAAACCTATTTCTGTTGGTGGGGAGACAGGGATTATTTTTATTTTTTTTATTTTTTTACCTTTTAATGTATTTTCTTCTGCAAGCTTTTCTGCCAAAGCAGTATTCTCTTCTATTCTTTGATTGCGGGCAGCAGCCTGAAGATCTTTGATGGTATTTCTATAAGTATCTATTGTGTTTTTCTCATCATTATAGTTTTTGATTTTTGAGTCGGAAAGAATGTATTTTATACTCGCGCCTGTTTTTACACTCCACGAATAATAATATATTTTCTTATCAATAGCAGTTATAACAATTTCGCTGGAAGATGATTTATAATAAGCGGGGTAATTTGGAAGATCTGCTTCATATTTTTCTTCGATAATACCTGAACGATTGATGATAATTTCAGTAAAGCGATCGCCACTTTTAGTAAAGTTTACAGGCCATGTTTTTGAAGTGGATTCGAACTTAAAATTACTACCACCTTCAACGACTTTAGAAACGGCGATGCTGCCCGATGTTAACTTAAGTAATTCTATATTTTGATTTTCCTGCGCGGTTGCATTTAAAAAAACAAAAAATAAAAATAGGGTAATAAAATTTAATTTCATGAACTATATAGTTTGGATAACAGTTCAAATATATACAGACTGGGGTGTAGGAAGGAAGATTAGTTCAGCAACAGCAAATTCACTTCAGGAATGGACATTTTTAAGAAAAAAGAGAGGCTTCAAACTCTACTTTTTTATATTTGGAAAGCTTGGTAATTAAGCCATTTTTGAGTTGAATAGACAGATCGGATTTTGAATAATGTTTCAGATAGGTTTTATTTATCATCCACGATTTATGGACCCTGAAAAATTGCGGCAATTCATCAAAAATAGTCTCGAAATGTTTTAAATTTTTACTCGCAATATATTGTTTATCCAATGTATGAATAAGGCAATAAGACTCTTGTGCTTCAATGGCTATAATATCATTAACAGCTATAATATGTTGTTGTCCTTTGTGAATAACAGCAATGTTCTTTATCTGCTTTGTTTCTAATGTGTTGCTCAAAATAGGCAAACGCATGGCCTGTTGTTCTATATTTTGTTGTTGCGCAACTCTTTCAACGGCGCCTTTAAGACGCGTTATATCTATAGGTTTTAAAAGGTAATCTATTGCTGCGATCTCAAATGCGCGTATCGCATATTGATCATAAGCAGTAACAAAAATAATTTCGAAATTTATTTTTTGAAAGAAATTTATAATTTCATAACCTGCGTAATTGGGCATTTCAATATCTAAAAAAACAAGGTCGGGAGCCTCTTTTTTTATTACTTCAACCGCTTCTTTCAAATTTTCGCATTTGGCTATTAATTCAACGTTTGGACAAAAGCGTAATAAAAGATTTTGAAGAACATCTCTTGCACTTTCTTCATCATCCACTAAAACGGCTCTTATTTTATTCATTCGCATAAACTTAACACTCAATTTTTAATATCCTCATAAAATTTTAGCAACCGGCATTTTATTTTAGTAACGGATCAAAATTTATGTTTGATAGGTAATTTTAAAGTAACTCTGGTACCTATGGATTCATTATTTTCATAAAGATCTTCATATGTATAACCATATTTTCCTTTAAAGACATTGCTTAATATCTCAAAGCGATTATGAATGGCTTTGCCCGAAAAAGATTCATGCTCTACTTTTTGCCTTTGTTTAATTGCTTTAGCTTTTTCGCGGCCAATACCGTTATCTTCAATTATACACTCTAAGGTTTCGTTTAATTTAAATGTAATACGTAGTTTGCGTTCTCCTTCTTTATGAAGCAGTCCGTGTATTAGCGCGTTCTCAATAAAAGGCTGGATCATTAATGGCGGTAACATAACGTTTTCTATTCCTTTTGTTTCAAGTGTGTATTGCAGATCTTTTTTAAAACGTAATTTTTCTAATGATAAATATATTTCCAGCAATTTAATTTCCTGATCAAAATCAATAAAGTCCTTATCCGAATAATTTAGTGTTCTGCGTACAAGGTTTGAGAATGTAGTTATATAAGAATAAGAGTTTTCCACATCGCCTTTTAAAACCAGGTCCTGGATAGAGTTAAGCGAGTTAAAAATAAAATGCGGATTCATTTGCGATTGAATGGCGGTTAGTTTTGAAGCGTTTAACTCATTTATCTGTTTTGATTTTTTTTGCTGAATGTTTAATTGTAATTTGTAAACCCATAAAACAATTAACAAGAACAGAATGATGGCGGATGTTATAAACCACCAACGGTAATAAAAAGGAGCTGAAATAGTGAAGCAATAATTTACTATTTGCTCTGCAACTTCATTTTCTCCCGCTTTAGCTACAAATGTGTAACTGCCAGCCGCTAAAGCGTTATAGGTTATTTTATTTTCATTGAAATCATTTGTGTTCCAGGTGTTGTCATATCCAAGTAGTTTATAATAGTAATGGATATTTTTGTGATTACGCAATGTGTTCAATGCCAACACAAATTCTACTTTGCGTTCGTCGCTTTTAAAAGATGAATATGAAGTGTGATCTATTTCTTTATCATTTAAATAAATTGTCTTTAGTGTAAGAGTAGGATTTACTTTAGCGGGCTGAGAATAAGAAAGATCAATTTTTTGAACGCCACCAGAGTGGATTACCCAAAGGAAATTGTCCTGAAATGCAAAATCCAAAATGCTATGGTTAGGAAAACCAAATACAGTATGCAAAGGTTTAATAAGATTGCCATTCAGATCAAACTCAAATAATCCATTGGGAGAGCTCCCTATAATTGAATTTTTTCGGATAAGGATCTTATCAAGAGCTTCATTGGTTTTTGAGATGTGCGGGCTAATACTATCAGTAATTTGTTTTCCGTTAAAAATAAGGACCCCATTCTTTTGAGTGCTTACATATAAATTACCATTGTAAAAACATTGATCAAGCGGATAAATATCCATTTTATTATAAGTAATATTTGAAATACCTCCTAACGAGTCCATTATTAATAAGCCTTTTGAACTTGCAGCAAATAATTTTTTATTAAAGGGATCGTACTCTAAAGAATAGATCCGGTGTTCTAATCCTGATATCTTTTCTATCTTAAAACCTTTAGCGCCGGAAATACATTTTAAAACGCCTGTATTGGTGCCCAAGTATGATCGATCAGGAGAGACAAATGCAACGTCTTTTAAAGATGCCTGTGTTATATTTGAGATCTTACCGCTTGTTTTATTATATGCACGTATTTGTCCATCATCAAACAAAACAAAATCACTTTCTGTAGCACTATAGATACCTTCAATAGTGCGTTTGCCGGCCTGGTTAATGGGTGTAAAAGAATTGTTAGCGTATTTTATTAAAGTTCCCTGTGCTGTGCCTAATACCAACTCCGTATTTTTATTAACAAACAAAGTTGTTACGGGATCGTCATGAAAAGAATTAATTACATCCGGAATATTAAGATCGGGGATCACCAATACACCTTTATCAAAAGTGCTTAATAGAACATTACCTTCTTTATCTTCATAGATATCGGAAATTAAATAATCTTTATAGAACAGTTCGAAGTTATCAGGATCTACTTTATTATTTAGCATTACCGTTCCACGCAATGTTCCGGCAACCCATAATTCTTTTCCCGTTTGGTAAAGACGCAAGGATTCGCTTCTGCTAAATATAGAACTGCCGGGAATGAGTTTTAATTTAAAATTTTGCGCATCGTAAGAATATGTTTTTTTGGTTTTTAGGTCAATAGCAAAAGTTGAGCCGCTTAGTAAAAAAATTTTTAAAGAATTAATAGTTGAGGCTTCTGCCGGCTCAAATACCAGATGATGCTTTAAAAACTTACCATTATCATATTCAATAAGTGTATCACCGTTGCTAAAATGAAATTGTACTGTATTTTTAAGTGTAATGTAAGGAGCGCTTAAATAGTAACGAACTGGAAATATTAATAAGGCCTTACCTTTTTTATCAAGAACAATAATTTTTTTTGCGCCAATAATTAAATTATCATCATTGCCAATAGCAAGACTTATATCCGAACTTGTTTCAGCCTCCTGAAGTTCGTAAAACAAACTACATTCTTTATCCTTTATCCTGAATACCTGGTTATTGAGATTATTACAATAAATAACCCCGCTTTTATCACTTACAAAATTAAAAACAGAGCTGCTTTTTGCTTTATCGCATTCTATTTTTTGATAATTGTAGTAATCGTATCTGTATATTCCGCTATTGGTGGCAAAATAGTAGATCTCATTATTATCCTGAATAACGTCATAGATCTCAACACCTTTAAACTTTTCTTCGCCAAGCATAAAATAGGCAGGTTGCTGACCGAATAAAACGCAAGCGGAACAAAAAAGAAAATATATTAATGAAATTCTAAGCAAGAAATTACAACTTTGGTGGTTAAATATAAGAATATGATCCCACTATTTTATTTAGTTGCTAATTATGAGGCTCTCCGTCCATTTCTAATCAGTAATTAAACCGTTTATATCCCAGATCAAAAAAATTCAAAAAAATTTGCGCCTTTATAGGGCGGTCTTTTACATCTTACGTAGATGAAAAGTTCAATCCGGTAAAAAATAATGTTATATTTAGTATTGAATTAAACTTAAAATTTGGCAAAGAAAATAGCAAGAAAAGCATCCAAAAAATCCGCGAAAAAACCAGCGCCTAAAAAGAAGGCTGCGAAAAAAGCAGCAGCTCCTGTCGCCCCAAAAGCTAACCAGATAAATCCGTATCTAAATTTTCCGGGTAATTGCGAAGTTGCATTTAATTTTTATAGGTCTGTTTTTGGCGGTAAATTCTCTTTTGTAGGTAGATTTAAAGATATGCCTCCGGTAGATGGTAAAACAATGTCGCCAGAACAAGGTGAAAAGATCATGCACGTTTCGTTACCAATAAGTAAAGAAACTACATTGATGGGAAGCGATAGTTCTGAAGAATTTGGACAAGTAACCAACATTGGAAATAATTTTTCTATTTCAATTACTGCAAAAAGTGCAAACGAAGCAGAAAGGTTATATAATGGGCTTGCATCGGATGGCACGGCTTTTATGCCAATGAGCAAAACGTTTTGGGGTTCTTATTTTGGAATGCTTACCGATAAATTCGGGATCACCTGGATGATAAGTTTTGGCTAGTAAATAAAAATTTATTTAAGAAGAGAGATCAGTGCGCGTATTCTTTGCGTTTTGGTTTCTCTTTTTTCTTTGGTTTAACTTCTTCCAGTTTCCCTTCTTTTTCTCCCAAGGCGCGGCCCCATTTTGCAACCGCTTCAATTACGGGAATAATCGTTTTTCCAAATTCAGTTAAAGAATATTCAACACGCAAAGGCACTTCGGCAAAAGCTTCGCGTTTAATTAAACCATCATCTTCCAAACTTTTTAATTGAAGGCTCAGCATTTTTTCGGTGATATCAGGAATTTGTTTTCTGATCTCGCCAAAACGCATGGTTTTATTACGTAAGTACCAAAGCACAACAGTTTTCCACTTTCCGCCAATAAAATCCATAGTTACATCCAAAGCACAGTGGTAGGTGTTGCCCCGCATTTTTATAATGTATTCTTTATCTTTTATGATCATATGCTAAAATTTTAATAATGTCATATTTGACAGTTATTGCAAAGATAATAAACTATACTTAACTTTGTTACTATAAATTATATAGTGACTATTAAAAACATAAGAAAATGAATACATTATTAACTGTTCACTGGGTTTTGGCAGCATCCATCTGGTATTTTGCCAATGGGGTTTTACACGATATAGTAATTTTAATTAGGCATAAAGGTGATTATAACCGGGATCTTTTACGTTTATTAATGGATGGGCATTTGCTTATCTTTTTTGGACTGGTACTTTTTGTATGTTATTTTATGATGTTGAACAAGATATACTATGGCGCCATTATTAGTCTTATTGTATCCATAAGCATGTTGGTGTATTGTGGTTTGATCTTTCCTTTCCTCAAATCATTTGTAACTATATTTATTAGTACTGTGCTTGCAGCTGTCAGCCTCAATGCATGGCTTTTTGCAGATAGCGCTAAATAATTTTTTAATAATTGTAACCTTTTTATGATTGGGTTACTCTAATGTTTCATAACCCTATTTGTATAGTTATGAAAAAAACAGCAATTGTATTATTTGCCACGGTATTTATTGCCGCATCGTGCAAATCAAAAAAAAATGTTTCTAAAACAGACACAACCGGCCCAACAGAATCACAATTAACCGTTTTAAAAACAAAAGAACCAAATGCCACCATGGAAGACCTTACTAAGGGTCATACTATTTTTTACGGTGCATGCACCAACTGTCACGGTGCTAAGGATGTTGCTGGGTACGAGCAGGATAAATTACAAAAGGTAATTGACCGTATGGCCTCAAAAGCAGATTTAAGTTCCGTTGAAAAAGACGCGGTATGGAAATATGCTTTAGCAATAAACCTATCAGCTAAAAAATAATTGTAACCTTTTTTATAATTGGTAACTCTATTAAGATGTAACCAATTAAACAATTAATACGATGATCTATTTAGCAATAATTTTATTCGCCCTTTCAGCAGTTCTGGGCTTAACCATTCTTATAAAATGGCTTACAAAAAAAGATGCTCCAAAAGCAGTGGTTTATTCACATGGAATTGTAGCTGCAATTGCCCTGGTATTATTAATTATTTATGCAGCGCAAAATCCAAACAATTTCCCAAAGGCAAGTATTATTTTATTTGTCGTAGCAGCTTTAGGTGGTTTTTATATGTTCTTTAATGATCTTAAAAAGAAACCAAATCCTCTTGCGGTTGCATTTATACATGCCTTATTGGCGGTAGGAGGATTCTTAACATTACTGTTCTTTGTTTTTATGTAATTAATGAAATTATTCGGCCATCCAATTCATATAATGTTGATCCATTTTCCATCAGCACTTTTTCCGATGGATCTTATATGTTCATTTCTGGCTGTTTATTACGATATTACATTTACAAGCGCTTCGTTTTATGCAATGATGGGAGGTACCGTTATTGGCTGGCTGGCAGTAATAACAGGATGTTTTGATCTTATTAATATAAGTCAAACCAGGCCTGAACTAATAAAAAAAGTGTTGTTACATGGAGGTATAAATACAGTTGTGCTTGTAATTTATAGTTTACTAGCTTATCTTGCATTTAAAAAATATCCTCAAATTTTACCAGATGATCTGGCAAAATTAATTATAAAAATAAGTACAGTCAGCTTTATGTTTATTGCAAACTATTTAGGGGGAAACCTTATTTTAAAGAACAAAGTTGGCATTGAAAAATAAAAACAGTGATAAAAGAATTTGAACAATATACAGATAATGAGATCATTCATAAGATCTGCAATGGGGACCAGGCCCTGCTTGAAATTCTGATCAGAAGGTATAATCCTTTTATGTATAAGATTGGCAGAGGCTATGGATATAATCATCATGATACCGAGGATCTGATGCAGGAAACATATATTAATTGTTATAATAACCTTTCAAAATTTGAAGGCCGATCTTCTTTTAAAACATGGTTAACAAGAATAATGTTGAACGAGTGTTATCATAAAAAACAAAAACATAGTTTTCAGAAAGAAATTATCATGGAAAATAAATTGAATGAAACATCCACACCCATGTTCCAAAATAATACACCTTTTGAAAATTCAATTTTAAATAAAGAGCTTGGCCATATTTTAGAAAATGCAGTGTCTTTAATTCCCGAAGATTATAGAATGGTATTTATGTTAAGGGAATTAAACGGATTAAATGTAGCAGAAACTGCTGAGGTGTTGGATATAAGCGAAAGTAATGTAAAAGTGCGACTGAACAGGGCTAAAACCATGCTTAAAACGGAAATAGAAAAAATGTATTCACCACAGGATATATTTGAATTTAATCTTATTTATTGTGATAAAATGGTAGCTGATGTTATGAAGCGTATTGCAAAATAAAGCTATGTAACTTTCTATTTAACCGTTGTTTGATCTGGTGTAATAGACCTTTTAAAATAAACAACGATCCTTGTGTCTTTATAAAAGTCCAGATAGGCAAGTTCTTTGGCTACTTTTTTATTCCATTTTCGTTGCTCTGTACCGTTTATTGAATGATCGGTCTTGTTATCATATTTATCCTGGTAGTGATCAAGTTCTTCCATTATTTTTTTGTGGTAATGACTTAATTCAAGGCTTAATTCATCACTGTTATTAAATTCAGATCCTTTGATCAGCTTTCTTAATTTGCGGGAATATAATTCGGCAATATCAAAATGTTTTTGTTCATGCATTAAAAGATCAGCTTCATTCTTTCCTTTACGTTGCCATGATCTGGACGGTAAAAATATCGCTTCAATGTTAACTATAGCAGAATCATCATAAGTGATAATTTTTTTATCAATATCGCAAGTAGTTGACATTACCCCGCCATCATTTGGATTTTTGCCTTTAAAATTACTCGATTGTAATACGATTCCTTCTTTCCAAACAATTACTTCTTCTGGTAAAGAAAAGGAAACAAGTAAAAATAAAGTAAGAGGAATGATCAATAATTTCATTTTCATAATATCCGTTTCCTCTTTTTTTAGCAAAAAATCTGCCTGAGCATAAGAATGCTGAAGTCACGCATTTGTGTAAATATTTTCCCAGCTTGAGTATTTAGTAATTATAATAAAAAATAAAAACCTCAAAAAAGCAGATATATTCAAAAAAAACCGCAGGCTTATAATTTGATGATATTTATCTACAAACTAAAATAAAAAAGGAAATTATGGACACAAACCGACTTTCAAAAACGCTGGAAGCAGCATTGAATGAACAAATGACGAAAGAAGCTCATGCGGCCCAGATATATTTGGCGTATGCTTCGTGGGCCAGTAAACAAGGTTGCGGTGGGATTGCCAATTTTTTATTCAGGCATTCAGGTGAAGAGCGTAACCACATGATGAAAATAGTGGAATATATTTTAAAACGTGGCGGAGAAGTAAAGGTTACTGCAATTCCCGCACCGCCAGAAAATCCAAAAAGTATAAATAATTGTTTTGAAAAAGTATTTGAACATGAAGTTGATAATACTAAAGCAGTATATAAAGTTGCAAAAATGGCACACAACGAAGAAGATTGGGCTACATGGAATTTTATGCAATGGTTTGTGAAGGAACAAACAGAGGAAGAAACTTTAGCAATGGAGTTATTGGATAAAATAAAAATTGCCGG
>JBDSFC010000584.1:0-7188 GCA_039919745.1 Bacteroidia bacterium
TTGATCTTTTAGCAAGTATGGATAACAAGATCACTATTGGCAGTCGTTTCCGTCCGGGTGAAATTGCTGAAGAGTGTAATGCGAATGTGCGTTTGAAACAAAAATTACAAAAAATTCCTTTGTACCGTTCAGAAACATTACACAATAAAGTGCGCGAGATCTGCGACCTGATGAGCCGTGATTCTTTTTTAGAATTAGAAGACGAAAAAACAGAATCGTATAAAGTGTTGGATTCGTATTCGTATTTGCTGGATGTAATTAATTCAGTTGCAATTTATGAAGATACCGGAAATACGGATGATGCGCAAGGGCTTATTTACAATTAAATAAACGTCACCCTGAGCGGAGTCGAAGGGTATAATAAATAATAAAATCAGGGCTTCGACTCCGCTCAGCCTGACAGTGAAAGTTAAAAAAAGAATTTAAATAGAAGATGGAAAATAACTGTAGAATATTAAACAGAATTGTAGAAATAAATATTGCCAACGTAAAGTACGCGGATATTGAGCTGAGTGGTAACACCTGTTTCGTAGGAACCAATAACTTTGGTAAGACCTCGTTGCAACGTGCAATTCTTTTCTTTTATAGCGCCAATAGCCGTGGTTTAGGTATTTCGGCCTCACAAAAACCATTTGAGGAACACTATTTCCGTTACGAGAATTCTTATTTGATATATGAAATAGCAACCGAAGATAAATCGTTCTTTGTAATGGCTTACCGTCACAACAAATTGGTTTTCCGTTTTGTGGACGCGCCTTATAATCCTGATTTCTTTTTCACGGCTAATGATGAAGCAATGAAAATAAAAGAGATCATTGCAAATTTTGAAAAGCGCGGTATTTATATCTCTAATCAGGTAGATACGTTTGAGCGTTACCGTAATGTTATTTACGGAACAGAAACAGATAAACAATTATCTAAATTCTATTTACTAAAAGGAAATGAGAAATATCAAAACATTCCTAAATCAATTACGAATGTGTTCTTATCTTCTAAAAGCAGTGTAGATTCACGCTTTATAAAAGACTTTATTGCCAACTCATTAACTTCAGAAAGCAGTTCTATTAAATTAGAACAGGTAGAACGCCAGTTACGCCAGTTTAATGAAAAGTATACTGACATTGAAACGTATTTGAAAAAAGAATCTCAACAATTAATTGAGATGATAGATAAAAAATACGACCAGGTGCATATGCTAAAAGGCGCGCAAATGGAAATGGCTGATAAATTAGGAAGCAGCCTGCGTTTTGCAGAAACTCAAAATGAATCTATTCGTGACGCTTCTAAAAAGAAAGAAGAAGAATTAGATAAATTAACCGAAGAGCACGATACTTTAAAAGAAAATATTGAAAGCAAACAAAATGATATTCGTGAAGAGATAGGTTATTATGACCGTACTATTCGTGATGCCAACAAAAAATTAAAAGCATATAAAGAGCAAAATGTAGAAGAAGCCTTAGAGAAAAATCAAGAGCGAGAAAAACTACAAGTAGAATTGAACATTGCACGCCGTGAATATGAGAGCTTAACTTCCAACGTGGCAAGTATTGAAATGAAGTATTCTAGTTTGATCGAACAATTACGTAATGATAAAACAGCGTACATTAATAAGATCAATTCACGCACCAGCGAAATTTTTAATCACTATAACGAATTACAATTACTTCAAAAGAACGAATACAATAAGCGCGATGGTGAATTAAAACAAAAACGCGATGAGAATTTCAGCGAAGTAAATGCAGAAGTAACAGCAAAACAAATTGAATTTAACGAATTAAAAAGTGAAGAAAAAGTAATTCGCACTACCCGCTTTTATGAGCAGGAAATTAAAGATCTAGAAAGCGAATTAGCCGAACTTCGTGCTGTTAGCTACAAGAACAAATCCGAGCGCGCTATTAAACAAAACATGGTGCAAACCCTGCAACGTGAATGGGAAGCATTAGAGGTGAAATTAAAAACATCTTTAAGCAACCGTGTTAACCAAACCAATAACGAGATCATCAAAATTAAAAATGAGATCAAGGAAATTGAAACGAAGTTAAATGTGCAACACGATGCGTTTTATGGATTCTTAGAAAAAAATGTAAAGAACTGGCATAACAATATTGGTAAAGTAGTAAACGAAAAATTATTATTCCGCACCGATATTACTCCTGAAATGAAACAGGAAGCTGCTGATACATTATATGGCATTAGCTTAAATCTTGAAACCGTTGAAGTTGTTTCTAAATCTATTGAAGAGTATCAATTTGAAAAGAACGAACGCACAGCGCAAATTCGTGATCTTGAAGAATCGTTAAATGTTTTTCAAACTGCTAATAACGAAGAGAAAATGTTAGCCGCCGATAAATTCGGTAAACAGTTAGGCGAAATGAAAGAAGATGTTAAGGTACTAACCTACTCTTTAGAATTAGCCGATAAGCGCGAACATAAATTAGGAAGTGAATTAGAAGAATGGAGAAGCAAAGCCGGAATTGAAGTAGAGCAATCTTTAACAGGTAACCGCCAGCGTTTAAACATTATTGAAGAAGAATTAGCGATCTTAAATAAAAAGAAAAATAATTTACTGAATGATTTTGATAATCAATTCAATAAATTAAAAGTATATAACGAAGAGCGTTTAGCTGAATTAAAAGAAAGACAGGAAACTGAGATCTCTGAACTGGAAGTAGAAAAGAAAAACCAGGTTAAAGATTACGAAGACAAAGAAGATCAGCTTTCAAAAGAAAAAGAAACAAACTTTAAGAGCAAAGGTGTTGACGCCAAACAATTAAAAGGTGTTGAGACCCGCATGAAAGAGATACAGGAAGCATTAAAGGAAATTGAGCAATACGCGCAAATTGTAAGCGATTATTTAAAAGATAAACGCGAGATCTTTGATAAAATGCCTGACTTTATTCAGAAGAAAGAAGAGTTCGTAAAAAGCAATAACGATCTTACAACGCAGGTTGAAGACGCTACACGTAAATTCAATACCAAGCGTATGGAATTGAATAAACAAAAACGTGCTTTTGACGAAGAGTTAATTGACTTTAACAACGGTATTAATTTTTACTCAAATAACTTCCGCGAAACTCCGGTATATACAAAATACTCAGATATTATAGAACGTGCAGAAGCAAAACGTACCAACTATAACATTATGGACCTTTGTACACAATTATTAAAGAACGATTCGCACTTTAATGAAGAGTACGGCGCGTTTCAACGTTATGTAAATGAGTTTGCCGGTAAATTTAAACTGGATAACCACTTTGCCTTTGTAATTCGTAACGATGCATCTCAAGGCGAATACGAACGTTTTGCGCAAAACTTACGCTCGTTCATTAACGAAAATAAAATTGAATTATCAATTGCTGAAACCGCTACACAAATTGGTTTGGTAACAGATAGTATTGCTACTAAAGTAAAAGAACTAAGCGGACAAAAAGATAAGATCCAACATATTATTACTTTAATTGCAGAAGATTTTAAGAAAGCAGAATTTGAAGAAAGCAAATTAATTGAGTTCATTAAAATTCGTTTGGAAGAATCGGATAATAAAGTATACCGTTTATTAAAACGTGTACAGGAATTCCGCGAAGAGAATGGCTTGGTGTACAACGAAGGTTTATTTAATACCGATTTTGCAACCGGTCAAAAACGTGAGATCAGCGGACGTGCTGTTAAATTATTAGATCAGTTAAGTTCTGCTATTAAAGAACAAGAACAGGAAGAAATTCGTTTACAGGATCTTTTTGAGTTGAAGTTCAACATTAAAGAAGGTATGAACGAAACCGGCTGGACACATAAAATTGACAGCATTGGAAGTACAGGAACAGATATTTTGGTGAAAGCAATTATTTACATTACCCTACTCCACGTATTCATAAAAGAATCATCGCATAGAAGTAGTTCTGACTTTAAAGTACACTGTATCATTGACGAGGTAGGCCAGATCTCTGCCCACTACTTACGTGAATTATTACGTTTTGCGAAGAACAGAAATATTATGATGATCAACGGTCTCCCAAACAAATCGGGATTAGAGAGCCATTATAAATACACTTATCAGTTTCGTCGTGAAGAAAATAACAATGTTAGGATCTTCCCAAGTATTGTAACTGAAGTTGAGGCTTAATTTCAAGACTAACTAATTTGTATAGGATTATAAAACATAATACAATCTTGCAAAAATTGTAAGATAATCAGAAGTTTTATGGTCCTATATGGTAGTTAGCTGCAACCAGCCGGGACATCTCGGTAGACAAAAAAAACAATCGGACATACAGTGAAAGCCCGACTTAAAAACATCTTGTCTGGACAAGAACAGTAGCATCTCTGCTGACAAAGTTCCGGCAGACAGACTTTTCTGCACGACTTTTCCCTTTCTTCGGTAAAGCAACGTTTTTCCTGTTACTCAACCATTGATCTTACATGCTCTTCCAACAAGGGTTTTGAAATAAAACGCGAAACACAATTAGAGGAAAATTGAATGTTCGGTCCGTTTATAGCCGCTGAAACTACAATTATTTTTATTTGTTTCCGAATAGATTCATCCAGTTTCATGAATTCATTAATAAATTCATAGCCTGTCATAATAGGCATTTCAAGATCCAGCAAAAGGATTGTTTGTTCATTTTCTTTTAATGGATAATGTTGTTTTATGTAAGCGAGCCCTTCAACTGCCTTTGTGAATGAGATGACCTTCGCATCATTTACCAAACGCCATATGGTTGTTTCTCCAATCAAAATATTAGTAGGATCATCATCGATCAGAATAAAGGTTTTTGTTTTTTCCATCTTTTTTTGACAAAGTTCCTTCGATATGATTTCTTAATAAATAAGTATAGGCACTTTGTATAGGATTATTCACGCAATTTTATATATTTGAATATGAAACAATCGTTTTTACCCATTTACAACATTCATCAATTTAGTTTTCCGATAAAGGAAAAGGACATTTACGTTGAGAAGGTTAGCGAGCATTTAAAAAAATTTAAATATGTTTTGGAGCCCCATAAGCATGACTTCTATTTTGTAGTTCTGTGCTTAAAAGGTTCAGGAACCCATACAATTGATTTTATTGATTATGAAATAAAACCGGGATACTTATTTGTCATGCATCCTGCTCAGACGCATAGTTTGAAGTTGTCGGAAGATGCTGAGGGGATTGTGCTAATGCATTCAAGGGATTTTTATGACCTTAATTTCACTAGTCAAAAAGTGAAAGATTTTCCATTTTATTGCTCTATGCAAAATAGTCCCTTAATTAAATTAAAAGAAATAAAAAAAGTGGAAACCCATCTTTTGGAATTAATGAATGAATACAAAGGAGAGGACAGAATGAAATATCAAAAAATGGCTTGTGTGATCAATATACTTTATATTGAGTTGATAAGAATTTACTTGCCTGACAAGCCAATAGAGATAAAACACCAGAGTTATATGGTCAAAATTCGCCAACTGGAGGACTTGATAGATACTCATTTTAGAACATTAAAAACTCCCAGCGATTACTCTCAATTAATGAATGTTACCGAAAAGCATTTAAACAAAATCTGTAAAGAAAGTTTGAATAAAACTACTTCTGATATGATCTCCGACAGGATCATTCTTGAGGCAAAGAGACTGCTTGTTTATGGAGATCGCACCGGATCGGAAGTTTCGGGTGAGTTAGGTTATTTCGACAATTCTTATTTTTCAAGATTATTTAAGAAAAAAACTGGTGAAACACCTTTAGAATTTATAAAGAAGTATCATTTAAAAATTAAACGTTAAATTTTGTGCTACAATTCCTGCAAAAATTTTTTGGCAAAAATTGGTTTTGTCAAAGGTTGCATCAGGACCTAAGCGAATGTCCATAGGAAATAAATATGTGAAGACTTATTACAATGCATCTCGTTTAGACAGAGGCAAAATAATCCAATAGGCGGACACAGTCAAAAACTGTGTGAGGGCACTAACACCTAACAGCGGCTAAGCGCAAGGCGGGCGGAACGGTAGATCGCAAAGCCAATTTATTGTCCGGTCGACACCGGAACTTTTTTGCATTTGGCTTTGCTAATAAACATTTGTACATTTAATAAACATTTCGGCAGGTAGACAAACGATGCTTCATAAGCGCCCTTGCGCCTAGCCGTAAACCGCCAAGGTAAAAAACAACTCTTTTAACAATTATTTTTTACGCTGCAAATTTATTCATTTCAACAAATGGTATTCCGCTTGACCTTTTAGACAATTATCTCCCGACGAACTTAAGATAGCCGAACAAGAATTGTTGAAAACTGCAAGCCTCCGTGACGATTGGCCGATCATAGGACATGTGCATATAAAATCAAAAGAAGCATTGCCGATCCTTCAATCAAACAAGACTTCGAAAAATTAAAAGTCTTGAGATGGTTCGAAGAACTGAAGGTAAAGACAACATTATTGGCTTAGTGATTAGTTGTAAAGATCCCAAAGAAACTGACTAGATGCGACATTGGACACCTGACAATTCAATTGTTAATATTTATACAGCAATCACGTAAACAAAACGCAAATTGGTACGTCTACTTAAAAGAACTTAAATCATTTTTGTTCAAAAACTATTTTAATTATACTAAGAACCTTAAATCAGTAAATAATGAATACATCAAAAATCATAGGCGCAATTCTGATCCTTATTAGTTTAGGAATTGGATACATCGGTTTCAAAAAAATAGCCGACAACACGAAAGAAATTAATTTTCTGGGTATTAAAATTAACGCTTCCAACGAATCGGGAAAGCAAACAGGTTTTATTTATTGTGGCTTGGCAATAGTACTTTTTGCAGGTGGAATTTATACTTTAAATAAATCTAAAAAATGAGATTATTTTCTGCCATCGCAAACAGCCACTGGATTAATAAACAAAAAATTATGACCCGTTTGATCCAATAATTGCAGTAATAGATATTAAAGCCGGCGCGGAATTCTACCGGGGCCTGTTCGGATTTAAGAACGCGCATGGTGGAGACGACTTTTGCCGTTTTGAAATCGGAAAATGATAAAATAGCTCATTGTCTTCACAATGGGAGAATACTATCACCCTACTCTCAAAGTACACCAGCGGGAAACAAACTCTTACTTTATTTCAGAGCAGATCATCTTGATATATTAGAAAAAAAATGCGGAGTTAGCACCAGACACGTCAACGTGACGCATCTGTGCGTCGCCACCATACCA
>JBDSFC010000113.1:0-4160 GCA_039919745.1 Bacteroidia bacterium
TGAGAGCGGTGATCATACCTTTGGTGTAAAACATCCTGTTACTCCTCCTCTCCCCGAAATGGCAATAGACGTTATTGAGAAGACGATTGGGTTTTTTGAGAGGAGCTAGAAATTATATTAATATCGATCTATGTTTTTCAATATAACCTAAATTATTATTGCTTAATCCTTTAATAGTTTCCGAACCAGTAACACCAATTTTTTGAAAATCGTTTGATTTTATAGATGATGATAAAATTATTTTTCCATTGTCTTCAAAACTAATTAAGTGTCTATCGAAAAGGGCGTCATAAGTTGGGGAAAGTAAAATGCCATTATGTACATCTAAGCGTTCATGATCGTTCGCCTCTGCCCAAGGTACAATATGAGATGCTATGAGGAGGTTAGGCTTATCAAATCCTGTAACTGCGCATTGATATTCCCAACGATGAATAATACGTTTTCTATATGCTCCTTGGCCGACTCGAGAAGTCACTAAACCTTGTCTTTCGGTAATGTTAGGAATTTTAATTTCATAATCAATAAGGTTTTCTGCAACCATTCCAATTTCATTTAAGATTGAAGGTTCGATTGGCAAATACGCGCCCGCGCGTTTTAAGAAAAATTTAATCCCCATTCTTTGTTGACCAACCGTATCGTGAGTGGGAAAATAATCAACATCAAAAAACTCCAGTTCGCTAATAAACTTAACAAAACCTTTAGTTTTTTCGCTTTCAAAAAGAAAAACGCGTTTTCCGTTTTTTACATGGTCTCTCAAAGCTAGATTACCCATACTAAAATTCATATCTCCATCTTGTCCATGACCAGTATAAGAATAAACATTTGGATTATCCCATCCATCCTGATATCCATGTTGCTTTCCTGTTTTACCAGAGAAAATAAAAATGTAAGGGAACTTTGCAGATGGAGAAATTCCACTTTGTCTATTACCTCCGAATTCATCGTGAATGCTACTTCTCTTGTAAATATGATTTGGTATGAATGGCTGCTGCATTATACTCTTATTTTTCTATTAAATTTTTAAAATAACTTTCAGTTTCTTTATCCTCAAAAAAAACATAGCAACCTTTCATTCCTCTAGTCATTAGCGTACGATAAGTATTTTTAATAATAGAGCGAGTCATTTCTTTTGCCTTTTCCGGATTTTTTTCCATTATGGATTTGTACCCTTTAATACTTTGATCCTGTTTGGAGCGCTTTGTTGGATCAACTAAAACCTTACCATCACGTACAATCAAGTCTTTTCCAATAATTACACCTATATAATCGACTTCAAGTCCTTGACAAGTATGGATACAGCCAATTTCATTAACTGAATTTGGCGCTTGTATCCATAAACTTCCATCAACAGACAAATTCCATTTCATTGCAAAATTATATTCAGGAATAATAATATCATTGACACTTTTATTGTTCCTACTTTTCCAGTCCCAACAATAACCCGCTACTAGCCTTGCCTTATTGCTATTTTTATTCTTTTCAAAAATTAGATCTCTTAATTTCGTTGGTGAATCCATTATTTTAAAATCGTACTCCAAATCGTTTAGTTCAGTATTAGCAGTTTCACGTATCTGGAGCAAATTGTCCAACCATAATAAATAACCATCAGAACCAGCACAACGAAATTGTGAGGACAACTCCAACTCATGAATTTTAGCCCCTTCTAAATTTGCCCATTTTATTATTTCAGATTTCTTTCCGATATCTTTCATTGTTACTCTTTGATCTTCATCAATAAAGAAAATAGAAAATTTTGCTGCATTGATAATTTCTTTCACTTGATTTTCACCTAAATTCGAATACAAACCTGATTTTTCATTTAAACGATGTGCCTCATCTACAACTAAGGCATCAAAGGTATTTTTAGCAGTAGCTACAAAAGCCCCTGAGCCCTTAAATAAATTGGTAAAACGAGTTTTAGTAATTGTCTTTGTAAGTTTGCTTGCATAAACTGCACGCGGAGCTGCATTTTTAGAAACGTATTGCACAACTTTCGTCATGTTCGTAATTCCAACCAAAAGATTTATTGCCACAACTGACTTTCCTGTTCCAGGTCCTCCTTCAACTATCAATACATTTTTATTATTTTTTGTTGACTTTTTCGCTAAAGACATTGCAGTTTCATATACAAGCTTTTGGTCATCGATCATAACAAATTCTTGATTGCCTTTGATCATTTCCGATAGACTCTCTGAAAGCATTTTAGAAGGTCGAATCTCGCCTTGATCAATACGATACATTATCTCACCATCATCCCCAATTTTCACAAATGATTTAATAAAATCTCGTAATTTTAAAATATCTGTTTTTAAAAAAACTGGAGCATCATCCAAATACTTTTGATAAAAAGCATTTCTCATGACATTATCTTCCTCATAATTATGAAGGTATGCACAAGGATGAAGTTGTATGTTGTCTTTTTGAATAGTTGAGTTAAAATCCGTCAATAAAGCAGCGTAAGAAAAAGCTTGATAAGAAGGATGGCTTGTTTCATGAAGTCCTTTCCCCAAAGCAGTTTTTACAATTCCATCTTTATCCGTTATTTCTGCTGTTTTCCATTGCTTCAGTTCCACAATAACAACATGGTCACTTTTGTTTTCATTTTTACCTGAAATAATAAAATCAATTCGTTTAGATGTTTGAGGAATTTGACATTCTATTGTTATTCCTGTATTATATGGAATTTCTGGATCATTTAAAACAGTATTCATATAATGCAAAGAATTTCTCCACGAATCTTGTTCCTTAGTACCAGTTGACCTTTGCAGTTTGTTTTCGTAAAGTTTTAGAATTACCTGCTCTATTTCACCACTGATAATATCATCTTCAAATCCCTTTTTTGTTTTTTGGTATACTATCATTATAGTTCATTGTATTTCTTAGCAGAACCTTTCGCTTTTTCTACGGGATATTTTTCTCCGTTACGTTTTATTTTATCCAAAACAATTTGTTTTACATCAAACCCATGTTTATCCGCAAGTAATAATGAATATGCAAATATGTCGGCAAGTTCTTCTTTAATTTTTTCTTTATTCACTTTTTCCGAATCTTCAATATCTTTCCATAAAAACAATTCGTTTAATTCAGCAGCTTCTATACCAATAGCTGTTGCTAAATTTTTTGAATCATGAAATTGTTTCCAATCACGCTCATCCCTAAATTTTATAAGGGCTTCTATTATCTCTTTAATCTCGCTCATTATAACATACAATACCATATAAAATAAAACAAAAAAATTGTAAATAACTACCCAAAATAGATAACATTTAGCGGTTGTTATGTTTCCCCAAAAAATAGGTAAAATTACCTATTGCACAGCTCGTTTTTTCTAAGTAATATGTACCAATTGTTTTAGCATTTCAACCATTTATAAATAAGTAATTTTTGTGCGGATATATTGTGCATTTTTAATGTTCTTAAAAAAATAAATTATAGTCTGAGACAGTTTTTATACATATTATTTTTGCTGCCGGCCTTTATTTACGGGCAGTTTGACGCGCTTAAGAATTATAACGTAAAAGATGGCTTGCCCAGCTCTGACGTATATTCAATTATACAGGATAGCAAAGGCTACATTTGGATAAGCGGCGATATGGGCGTGAGCCGTTTTGATGGCTACACTTTTAAGAATTTTAGCACCCAGGACGGTTTGCCCGATAATACCATTTTTGGGATCTACGAAGATGGTAAAGGCCGCATTTGGTTTCGTTCCCTCTCCGGCAAACTTGCTTTTTGTAAGAACGACAGCATTTACACCCCGGCCTGCAACGATAATATTACCGGGTATTACAAGTACATGATCAACTCTGCTATTTATGTTGATGAACGCGATACCATCTGGCTTGGCTCTACTTCTAACTTCATTATAAAAATAGCCCCGGGTTGGAAAAAAAAGGATGTAAGCCATATAACCATGCCCGGCAAGGGCAAGTATATTTTTTGTATTGATAAAACAGGTATGTTATACGGTTGTCAACCAGATGCATACGATACACTTACGGTTTATAACAGGTCGTATAAAAAACTTTTTAGTGTTGCTTACGATACGCTTATTACCGCGTACCCCCGCTATTATGCCTTGCATTTAAGCAATGGTACCTATGCCGCCAGTCTTGATAACCTTATTATTAATTTTGATAGTAAAGGTATTATCCACAAAC
>JBDSFC010000122.1:0-2697 GCA_039919745.1 Bacteroidia bacterium
CCTTGCTAGGAAATATTAAACGAACAGCAAAAAAGAATTATACCGGTAAAGAAGCTTTTAATTTTTATTTAGGTGTTTTCTTCGCAGAGACACAATTAAAAATTTACGATTATAACAGGGTGGTAAAAGATCTTAATAATTTAACGGCAGCAGAGCTTGTAAAAAAATTAAGTGATAAATTCGAAGTAAAAGAAATTAAGCAGGAAATTTATAAGCCGGAAAAAAAGCATGAAATAAGCATGTATATTGATAATAAATGGTATTCGCTTATTTGTAAAAAAGGAACTTATAATTCAAGCGATCCGGTTGGAAGTTTAGATGCTTCAATTTTAACTGAACATATTTTATCTCCTTTATTCGGCATTCACGATCTTAAAATTGATAAACGCATTGGTTTTATTCCCGGTATAAAAGGCCCGGAGGCTTTGAAAAAAACGGTGGATGAGGATAAAGCGGAAGTGGCTTTTGGTTTGTATCCTGTAACAATGGATCATTTAAAATGGATAGCAGATACCAATAATATTATGCCGCCAAAATCTACCTGGGTAGAACCAAAAATGCGTAGCGGCCTGGTTATTTATTCTTTTGAAGATGAATAATCTTATCAATACCAATTCAAGGATCTATCACCTGGATGTTCTTCGCGGCTTGGCTGTACTTGGTATTCTGATCATGAACATTCCTGATTTTGCAATTATTGAATGGGAAAATTCAATTCCACCGATATTTGAAGGACACAATAATCTTAATTTCTGGAGCTGGCAATTTTCTTATGTTTTTTTAGATGGAAAAATGCGCGGAATACTTTCTATTCTTTTTGGCGCTTCTATTTTATTATTTACAGGAAAAACGGAAACACAGTTTGGTTTATCAACTGCTAAAGCTTATTACCGCCGAATGTTTTGGTTATTAATGATCTGTCTTTTTACTTGTTATTTGTTTTTTTGTTTTACAACAGTTTTATACGAATATGCTTTATGCGGTATGGTACTTTATTTCGTAAGAAATTTAAATTACAAATGGCTTGTTAGCTTAGGTATTATTTGTTTATTTATTTTTTCGTGGCTGGCTGGTGAAGGCTTTGAGAAAAGGAAAGAAAAGCGGGAAAATTACAATATAGCAATGCTCCACAAAAAAGAAGGCAAGTTGGATAGCAGCGACATAAAAGTAATTACCCAATGGAGTACCAGAAAAAAACAAATTGTTGAAGCATTAGCAGATGCCGTTGATTATTCAGTTACGCAAATGGAAACAGTACATTCCGGTTATTTAGGAATGTTCCCTGTAATTGCATTAATGACTACCGACGAACTAATTTCTTCTCTCCCAATTGGAATTTTAGAATCACTGGGCACTATTTTAATTGGCATGGCGCTTTTTAAAACCAGGTATTTAAAAGGCGAACTAAAAACTAATTTTTATTTGATTTCTGCAATTATTTTATTGATAACAGGAGCTATTCTTAGTAATATACTTTTTAAAACTTTCAATATATTAATTAGTGATCTGTCGGGAAATAATTATGACCTTGTAAATTTTAATATAAGTTACTTTGAGCAAACCGCCCGTTTACTTTTAACTTTCAGCTACATGTCGTTATTTATTTTTTTTGCAAAAAAGGGATTGTTTACTTTTTTAACCAAACCTTTGCAGGCTGTTGGTAAAATGGCCATATCCAATTATATTTTTCAAAATTTTATGTTTACGCTTATCTTTTTTGGTTATGGATTAGATCTCTACCAATCATTAGAGCGCTACCAACTTTTTTTAGTAGCTTTTGCTATTTGGACAGTTCAAATCATTTTCTCAATTAACTGGCTTAAACATTTTCAGCTTGGACCGGTTGAATGGTTATGGCGTTCACTTATTTATTGGCGTAAAATGCCCTTAAAAAAACATCTGATAAGCGATGATAAAAGAGAATCTTGATAAAATAAAAAAACAGATCCCTTCAAATGTGGTTTTGGTAGCGGTTTCTAAAACCAAGCCAAATCAGGCAATTACAGAGGCGTACGAAGCAGGTCAGAAAGATTTTGGTGAGAATTATGTGCAGGAGTTGGTTGATAAGCATGAGCAGTTGCCAAAAGATATTCGCTGGCATTTTATTGGACATTTACAAAGTAATAAGGTAAAATACATTGCACCTTTTGTACATTTAATTCACGGTGTTGATAGTGTAAAGCTATTACAAGAAGTAAATAAACAGGCTCAAAAAAATAACCGCGTTATAAATTGTTTACTCCAGATCTATATTGCGCAGGAAGAAACGAAATTTGGTTTTTCATTTGAAGAATGTGAGTTGTTTTTAAAGTCTGAATTATTCTCTCAATTAAAAAATATAAAGATCCTTGGCTTTATGGCTATGGCCAGTAATACCGAAAATGAAGATCAAATAAGAAAAGAATTTCACTCATTAAAAGAATTCGCTGATAAATCTTTAATCTTTAATCCTTCATCTTTAATCTTAAGCTACGGTATGAGCAGCGATCATAAAATTGCGATAGAAGAGGGTAGTACCATGATCCGTATTGGCAGCAGTATTTTTGGCGAAAGAAATTACAATAAATAATGTTTGGCGAACTCATAGCACTGTTAACTACCGTTTGCTGGAGCATTGGTATCTTTCCATTTACAGAAGCCGCTAAAAGGTTTGGTACAGCATCGCTTAACCAGTACCGTTTGTTTTTGGCCTGGATA
>JBDSFC010000144.1:0-6563 GCA_039919745.1 Bacteroidia bacterium
ATGGTAGGTTAATATCAACTAAAGATACAAATTTGTACTTTAAATAAAAACCTATTTTTTGCTTTTAGAAGCTGTTTTAGCGTAAAAAGAAACGGTTGCGTCATTATGGGCAGCATTGGCTTCATAAAGCAAGCGATACTTGTTGCTAACCCATTCATAGTTCTCTTTTGGTTTTGTCAGTTTAACAGGTTCCCCATAACTTTCTTTAAGGCTTTGCAGGAATTTTTGACCTGTAGCATTTTTGGTTTGAAGTGTAATGGCCGAAAGTTTGTTATTGTAAAAGGTAATTCGCAGGTATTCAAATTCCGCTCCTTGTAATGCTATGTTAGATTGATTTAAAGAATATAATTTTGTGTTGCCATCTTCTATTTCGAGCGTTAGATTTTTGTATTGGGCCGGGGTGCTGCCAAAAACATAAGTTTCAAAGCCATTTTTTTCATCAAGCTTGTTTGGCTGTGCAAGACCTAAAAAGGGAATAAAAAATAAAAGAATTATATTTTTCATGTTTAAAGGGATAAATTTTTACTGCTAGAATTTAAAAGAAAAACCACCGTTAACGTATGCCAGGCCGTAACCGGCTTCAGCATATAATCCAACTTTTGGAACAAAATACCAACGTGCACCGGCAAAAACAGACACAGTAGGATATAGGCTGCTATTACTTGCCTCGTATATATTCCTGTTTGGATCAGGGCTGTTTGATTCAAATTTATAACTTGAAAAGCGCATACCAATACTTGTACCAAAATATACTTCCGCATTCTTTGCAGTTAGAAAATCCAGGTGATATGCACCTCTTATAGCAAGGTGATAATAATTCCAGCTGTGTTTGTAGTAATAATTATTTCCATTATAATAATAATTGTTGTATTGAAAAGATGAATTCCTGTATCCAAAATAACCTCCTAAACCAAGAAAACCAGGGCCGAGTTTTTGTTTAAATGCCTGCTCGTAGCTTACACTTATTAAAGGGTTGGTTTTGTAAGCATAGCCGCCACCGCCACCGGCATAATGATAGTAATTGCCCCCACCAAATCCGATGCCGACGTTTATGATATGGGTATTCTCATCATAACATTTTTCGCTGGTTTGAGCTTTTAAAAAATTTACTGATAAATAAAGAATTGTAAGCAATACTATTTTAGTTGTTTTCATAAATTGTTTTTAGTTTGTAATTTATTTTTTATTTTTTTTGTCTGATGTAGATAATTCTTTCATTTCATTTTCTGCGGCAGTTATCAATTCTCTCGATTTCTCCTTGATGTTTTCCTGCAAGAATTCATTGTTTTTAACTAAAAAAGATTTTGTAGTATTTATAAGGCTTTGGCAGTAATCTAATCTTTCTTGTATAGCCATATTTTTGAATACATCAGCATATACTGTATCCAATTCTGTTAAGTGCTTTGTCATATTTTCAGAAAATTTTATCATAAAATAGGTAAATGGTTCATTAAGTCTGATCGGTTAAAAGATCTAATTCGTTTTGTGCTGCAACTAAAATTTCCGAAGCCCGTTCTTTATCTCTATTCTTTTCAGATGAGTATTTATTTATCAATAGTGCACAATAACTGATCCTTTCTCTTTTGGTCATTTTTTGGAACATACTACCATAAACATTATCTATTTCGCTTAAAAGTTTACTCATAAATGTAATAGGGATATACATGTTAGCTAATTTTTTGTTTTATTTTTTTTATAAATCTTTTTATTTTGGTTTTGAGTGTATTTTTTTTCCACCAAACAAAATCCTTATCAGTATATTTTGTTTTTGAAAGAGAAGCGTTTCCGTCTTCATATGTTCCTCTTTCATTTTCTGTAAGAATAATTCTTTCAGAGGTGCAATTATTTTGATTACAAAGCTGTACGGTCCCTGTTACAACGCTTACCACAACTTTTTTATCACTCTCATAACCCTTAATATTAAAAGATGTACCCATTACTATAGTTCTGGTCTGTTTACATATAATAACAAAAGGAACAGAAGTATGTTTTATTTCAAAAAATGCTTCCCCATTCAATAGAACAGATCTTTCAGTTGAGCTAAATTTTTCAGGAAAAACAAAACTGCTGTGTTTATTAAGATGGATAATACTACTATCCTGTAGTATAAATGTGGTAGCAGAATCAGTTGTAGAATAATTAATGTATTTGATATTAGTGTCGTGATTGTTTTTTGTAGCCTGCAAAACTTCCTTTACATTAACAGTATTGGTAGAATTTGTAATTAAAGATTTTACAAACACAAATAGGCCTACTAATAATATGATCGAAGCGGCGATTTTTAAAAAACCAAAATTTGATTTTTCGATCAATGGCTGAGGCTCTGATTGAGCAAGCGATTTAAAATCTTCCCAGGCTTTTTCAGTATCAGAGTTTCTGGTGATCTTAAGGTTGGCAGATATATTCCAGAATTCTTTTATGCGAATAAATTCTTTTTCATTTTCCGAATCTTCTTTAACCCAATCCAGGATCTCTTTTTCCTCATCAGGTGTTGTATCTCCCGAAAGGTGTTTTGTGATAAGTATGTTTTTATCTTTTTTCATTTTTCCTGGATCCGGGTTAAAACAGCCATGGTTTTAAATATAAGACCGTAAAATGCGGCCTTACCCCCAAAAGGAATTGTAAAAAAAGCATAAGATGCTGATTATGAATAGTAAAAAGAAATAGGGGGATTTAAAATCTTAAAAATGTTTGCGGTAAGTAAGCCTTCAGTTCTTCGCGCATGCGTTTAATGGCTATTCCCATTTGGTTCTCAACCGTTTTTACCGAAAGGTTAAGGTATTCAGCGATCTGTGTATATTTCATTTCTTCGTAACGACTTAACACAAAAATTGCCTTACATTTTGGAGGAAGATTATCTAAAGCGATCTGAATTTTTACTTCCAACTCTTTTAACTTTAGAAGTGAGTCTGTATTCTCCGATGACTCCATCCTGATATCGGATAAGCGAACTCTGTTTTTATGTGTTTCAAGATATGAAATAGATGCATTGATTGCTGCTTTAAAAAGATATGCTTTTGGATCAAGTATAAAATCTAATTCGTTTTTTTTTTTCCAAAGCTTTAAGAATATTTCCTGAACAACATCATGTGAGGCGTCTTTATCACTTATGATGTTTTCAACCGCATTTCTAAGAGAATTGTAATTGTCTTTATAAATTATTTCAAATTTTTCATCCAACTTCCAGTACCTTTTTTATCAAAGATACTATTCTTAACAGCTACATATTCATAGGAGGAGTAATTTAACTTTTATTTTTTTTATTGGGCAACAAATTCCACATTCGTGTTTTTACAACATCCTCTGAAGGTATTGTAAACACTGAAATTAAAAGCAGGCACGAAAATTGTTTTAAAATAAAAAATTTAGAATAAAAAGTAAAAATAAGGTGTAGTACGAGATAATTTAATGTTGGAAATATCTTGTATTTTATTTTTCTCTTCTAACAGAATAAATTAATTCATCAAGATATTCGCCATTTTTAAATAACGATTTTTCGATGCGCGCTTCTAATTTAAAACCTGTTTTTTCTAATACTCTTTGTGAAGCTGTATTAGTTCCAAATGGTCTTGCATAAATGCGTGTGATGTCGAAATTCATGAAGCCATAATCAACCATTTGAACAATGGCTTTTGTTATAATGCCTTGCCCCCAAAAAGGTTTTGCTAACCAATAACCTAATTCCGCATTTTTACATTGTATATCTGTTTGGGGATGTATACCAATGCCACCAATAGCTTCATCGTTTACAGTTATCGCTAATATATGATGTGGTGCGTCTTTAATTACAAATTCTATAAATTGTTTTCCATTCTCTTTTGTGTAAGGATGTGGAAATTTATCAGTCATAAATTTCGCAATATCTTTATTGTTAGCAAACTTTACTAAACTATCAAGGTCGTTAACAGACCATGGTCTTAATGAGAAATTCATAAATACAAAATTACAAGGAAATTTAAAATGAAAAAAAATATTAGAACTTACTTCTTAATCTTGCGCGTTTACGCTTTGCTTTGAAAATGTAACCAACAGTAAGCTCAAGTGTTACATAAGAATCTTTTTGTCTGTCGCCCCTTTGTGCGGCAACCCCGGCGGCGTCAGGTTGTGTTGCTCCCGAAATAATGTGTTTGTTTGGATCGGCCATTATTGCTGATAATGGGCCGAAATTAGTAGCTAACGCTGTTGAATCATAATAACTCGTACCTACATCATCAATATAATCGGTAAATGTTTTTCTCCAGGCAAATTCAAGACCAACGCTCCATTGCTTGTTAATAGTGTATTTGTAAAAGAAACCTAATGGTATGCAAACGCTGTAATTAGTATATTTTTTTGGTCCGCCAGCCAAGCCTTGTCCTTCAGTATGTAAAGGCATAAGCTTAACATATCTTCCATTCGCCATTCTGCCTTTTGGATTATAATAAAATCCACCAACACCAGCAAAAATGTAAAACGAGTGACTGTTTGATTTCATCCTGCGATTTAAAGTTCTTTTAATCCCGTACCTGTTTCCTGATTTACTAGTTGAATAACCAATTTCAACACGACCTGCTAATTCGAAAATATTGGATTTAAAATTTAAATTTCTATTATTTCTAAATGGCTCCTGCGTTAAAGCATCATCACCTTTTACAATAGCGTAATTAAACTTTGCAACTAAGTTACACCATTGGGCAACTTTATAACGATAACCAAGACCAAAAGCAGTTTTTGTAACAGATAAATTAAGATCGGCAGGACTATAATCTTTTCCAATTTGATTTCTACCACCAAGATCACCTAAAAAGTTCGCGGTACCGGCCGTAATGAAAATTTCTTTTCTAAATTTTTTCCAATCACCAGGGCGCGTAAAATTCTGAGCCTCAGCAACAAGTATAAAAAAAGACAGTATGAGTAAAAAAAGTACCTTTCTCATTTGGGTTTAATCCAATAAAAATAAGAAAAAAAAGCATAAACCCAATCAGTTTAACAATAATTTTATAAGAAACTATTGTTATGACAACTATAACTAATTGAAAAACATTGAGTTAAAGTTAATTAAATACACCTTTTCAGTTGCCCTCGTAAGTGCAGTATATAACCATCGCAGGAAATTTTCATCTATATTTTCTTCTTTTAAAAACCCCTGATCTATGAATACCACTGGCCATTGGCCGCCCTGCGATTTATGACATGTAATGGCATAACTAAATTTTACCTGTAGGGCATTGTAATACGGACTGTTTTTTAAATATGCCATACGTATTCCCTTGGATGGTTCGTGGCTTACATCTGACATTACCGCTTCAAATAAATGTTTTTGTTCTTCCTGTCTTAAAGATGGGTTATCTGAAAAAAGAGAATCGGTTATTATTTTTACCTGTTGTTCTGCAAGGTTTGGGTAATCAATAAAACGGATCTGGCATTCACAAAAATTTAATCCATATAAACTCTCTCGTTTTACCATGCGTGTTATTTCAGCCATATCACCATTGGCAATGAAGCCTGCTTCACCATTGTTTTCGGGTAACCAGAAATAATTATTTTTCACGACCATTATTTTATCTCCGGTGCAAAGATCTTCTTCATACAATTTAATTCTATTGCGAAAACTCTGATTAAATAAATTAGCGCGTTTATTACTGCGTGTTATGATCACAACATTTTCTTCACCATAATTGGAGATGGCAGAATTGATGCAATCTTCGAGCTCATCGCCAGGTAAATTAATGAAATCTTTTCCGCAAATTAATTTAGGAAATTCAAATTCCTGGTTGCCAATACTATTTCTGATATTGGTGGCGTTTAATAAAATCCCACTTTCTAATCGTTGTCTTGCAACTTCCTTTAATTCAAAAAAATTAATGTGCAAATGAAAAGCGGTTCGTAAATAATTTTCGTTGAGTGCCGGGCTTTCATTACTGCCAACCGGCGGAAGCTGCGCTGTATCACCAATTAAAATCAACTTACAATTCTCGCCACTATAAACGTATTCAAATAAATTCTCTAATAAACTGTTCAATAAACTTGCTCCACCAGAGTCGGCGCTGATCATGGATGCTTCATCAACAATAAATAATGTATTCTTATGTAAATTTTCTGCCAAAGAAAAATAAAAAGAACCGTCGGCGCCAACTTCTTTCCTGAATATTTTTTTATGAATGGTTTGAGCAATTTTTCGAGAATACATCCCCAATACTTTAGCTGCACGGCCTGTAGGGGCGAGTAAAACACTGCGCCATTTAATGGTTGGTAAAGCTTTTGTAAATGCTGAAATAAGATTTGTTTTACCCGTTCCGGCATAACCTCTTAAAATAAAAACACTGCGCTCGTTTGGATCAAAAATAAATTCCGAAATTTTTTCGATAGCAATTTTCTGATCTTCGTTTGCAGTAAAAGGTAAATAACCTGATACTATTTTTTCAAAATCAAAAGATGAATTTATTTTAGACATAAGATCTTAAAAGTAAATAAAAAAGCCACCCTGTTGAGGATGGCTTTTAAGAATTTATTTACTATTTAAATTATGGTAAAGTAACATTCCAGCTTTGACCATTAATGGTTACAATTGCACTTAGGTCGCA
>JBDSFC010000154.1:0-4061 GCA_039919745.1 Bacteroidia bacterium
CGCCTGCATTATAATCCAGTTCTTTAACTTTATAGCCTTGTTTTTCGGCCCACATTAAATACATCCGAAATAACATACTTGCCCAATCACAACTTTCCGTACCACCGGCACCTGCATTTATTTGGAGGATACAATCCAAATGATCTTCCTCGCCGCGAAGCATATTTTTGAACTCTATATCTTCAAGATCTTTTAAAGCTGCCTTATACTCTGCTTCAGTTTCTTCTTCTGTCGCATCGCCACTTTTGTAAAACTCATACAATGTATTAAGGTCTTCAACCTGCACGCGCAGCTTATCAAAAGCGCTTGTCCATGATTTAACTTGTTTTACTTCGTTAAGTGTTTTTTCGGCCTGTTTTGAATCGTTCCAGAAGTTTGGGTCGAGGGTTTTTTCCTCTAGTAATTCGAGGTCGTGTTTTTTACGATCGTAGTCAAAGAAACCCCCTCAACGCGGCACTGCGATCATTCAAGTCTTTTAATTGCTCATTTGTAAACATACAGCAAAGATAATAAAATTTAAACGATTTGCTTTTTAATTGGCCAAAAATATACGTAACCAATTATCATTATCAAGCCAAAGCCCACAAGGCCGGTGACGAAAGAAATATATAGGTGCATAAAGATCCCTAAAATTATTAGTGGCTTCTTGATCTTTTGGATCCATATTAAAACAGGAAAGAGTAACTGATAAAACAAAACAATAAAGTCAATGCCACAATTTATAACTGCATTTTTAAAAACAGGCCCAGAGAACAAATTGAAATGTTCTACATAACCAAGGTTAGCTATTGCTAAACCATTAAGCCAATCGTTACTATTTAATTTTGCTAAACCTGCAATTAAATACACTAATTGTATCTGAATAATTATGGCAATTACACCAAAGTTGTGAAAACATTTAGTGAGTGATATTTGCCAATCTTCATTGTTAGTATAAGTTTTTGCAAGAAAACAATTAAAAAATAAGAATTGATTTAACAGAAGATCACCGCCGGTTAAAGTTGGATAAATTTTATTATGGATATTTATGACTAACAACCATATTATAGCTTCAAAAATGAAAGGGATTTTTTTCAGGAAATAGCTCAATCCTAAAAAAAGTAAAGTTCCGATGATAAAAAAATAACCAAAAGCAGTTTCAGTATCGTTATAAAGTAAAAAAGCCCAATTCTTTATAAAACCTAAAGAATGTGGTTTGGTGTAGGCAATGGCATTTGCTCCAAAGTAAAGATCATAATAACATAACCAATAAATAATTTTTAGTGTTAAGAACGCATATAACAATTGCCTGAACCTTTTAGTTTGCAAACTAAAATTATATTCAGAAAAAAAATATGCAACCAGTTTTTTCAAATAGAATTAATATTAAATAGTTAAATTTAGATGTTATTTTTTACCTTTTATAATTAATGTCCTTTTTAAAAAATAAAACCTGGTATTTGGCCTTATTTCTTATTGCCATTGTTTTTTGCTTTATTGAAGCAAGAGATCGTGGTGATTTTTATATATTTCTTTCTGCAACAGGTGATCTTATAAAAGGCGCCAATTTTTACGAGAATAAATATGTAGACGGTTACCATTATTTTTATTCTGTTTTTTTTGCGTTAATCCTTAAGCCATTTTATTATTTACCTTTTTTTTGGGTAAAGTTTAGCTGGCTTCTTTTAAATACATTTATTTATTTTAAGCTCTTTCAAATGCTTACTAAAAGTAAATTAATAACTCTATTAACAGAAAAACAAAAAAAATGGTTTGTTTTTTTAGTTTTTGTTTTCTCGCTTCGTTTTTTTCTCGATAACATGCATGCTTCACAAATAACATTGGTTATTTTGTGGTGTTGTATTTATGGCCTCTATCTTATTATCAATAATAAACCTATTCCTGGAGCGGCAATATTGGCATTAGGCATAAATATTAAATTATTACCAATTGTATTTTTACCCTATTTAATTTACAGGGGTTATTTTAAAGCCTTTGGGCTTACTGTTCTATTTTATTTACTGTATTTATTTTTACCATCTGTTTTTATTGGCCACGATTATAATATGTCATTATTAAAAACATGGTTGGCTTTAATTAATCCTGTTAGCCAAAATCATGTATTGGATGTGGAAGAAAGAAGTTTTCATGGCCTGTCAACACTTTTATCAACGCTATTGGTAAAAGATGTGCCTGATGTGTATGCCCTATCGTTAAAAAGAAATATTGCAGATGTTAGCCTTGAAACTTTAAGCAAAATTCTCTTGGCTGCAAGATTGATCTTTGTTTCATTTACACTTTATTTTTTAAAGCGGGCTCCATTTAATAAAGCGAAAGGCCATTGGCAACAAGTGATCGAAATAGGTTATATCCTGCTTATCATTCCATTAATTTTCCCGCATCAGCAGCATTACGCTTTTTTATTCTCAGTTCCGGCTTTTGCGTTGATCTTACTTTATCTGTTCTTTGAAAAACAAACCATTTCAAAAAAAACTAAACTAACAGTTTGTATTTTATTGAGCTTAGTTTATCTATCGGCTAATTTGAAATTATTGCTTGGTACTTTTAATGAATATTATGATCATTACAAGATCTTAACGTATGGTACTTTATTCTTAATTCCTTTATTGGTATGGATCAGGAGACAAACCAGATCTACTGATTTTTAAGCAGCGTTACGTGCCCGTAATGCACTTCATCTTTCTTGCTTACAACATTTGTAAATGTAATACGCCAAACGTAAACATCCTGTTTACATTCCTGTGCTTTATAAAACCCATTCCATCCTTGTTTTGGATTATTGGTTTTAAAAAGGCGTTCACCCCAACGGTCAAATATTTCGAAATCATAATTAACAACGCCAATAGCAATTGGCATAAAATAATCGTTCAATATATTTTCATCTGGTGTAAATGCATTTGGGATCCAAAAACGAAACTCAGGTAAAATTTTTACCACCTGCTCTATGGTATCTTTACAACCAAATTTATTGGTAACCGTTTGTCGAATGATGTAATCACCGTAATCCTGGTAAATATGGTATTCATAAGGATACGGCGAGCTTGCACCATCTCCAAATAAATATTCCCAATATAACACATCGGAGCTTGCCGTATTATTAATTGTAATTTGCGGGTCAAAAATAGAAGTAACCTGTGGCGAAAAAGTAAAGCCCGCAAATGGCGATGGATTGACGGTAACATTATTTATCGCGACGACGCTTGTATCCTTGCAAATACTATCCGTAACGACGGTAAGCGTTACACCATAAACACCGGGCGGAGTAAAGATCTGAACAGGTTCATAGGCAGTAGAACTATTTCCGTTGCTAAACTGCCACTGGTATTTTAATGGCAGATCGCTGCTGCTTCCATTGCTAAATGCTACTTTAGCAGGATCGCATAAACTGGTTGGCAAATTATTTATTTTTGCGTTTGGCCTTCCAATAATTCTGATAGTATCAATTGCAGAATCGCGACAGGCAAATTGTTTGGCTTTTAATTTTACAATATATTTTCCGGGATTATTAAACACAATGTTTGTTGGATTTTGTGAAGTAGAAGTGCTGGGTGTTGCAGCCGCAGTAAAATTCCATTGAAACGTTGCCTGGGGAACGTAAATACCTGTAGCAGTAAAATTAAATGCATTTCCTTTTAAACATTGTACGGGGTTGGCAGGAAAATTTATATCGAAAGGCGGGTAAATATAAACTGTTTTTTGAGAGGTATCAGCGCAGGGTTTTCCCGGATTTGCGATCAAAGTAACCACGTAAGTTCCGGTATCGGAATAAGTATAATTAGGATTAAAAAGACTTGATGTGTCTGCATTTGTTGTTCCATCACCAAAATCCCACGAAAAAGTATTTCCATTTATACTTTGGTTATTAAAATTAATTGTATTCCCCTGGCATACTGGCGGGGTTTGTACCTGACTTAAAACAGTAATACTACAGGTTACTACATTTATCTGAAAATCGCGGTAATGTGTATTTATTAATTGATTGTTTCTGAATTCCTGTATACAAACACCAAACACCCATTGTCCATTCAGATTGGGTGTCCCGCTTAAAATACCTGTACTGG
>JBDSFC010000255.1:0-5166 GCA_039919745.1 Bacteroidia bacterium
ACACTACTGCTAACAAATCCGGAAGTCTCACCATACTCTTCACCAAATGTATAAATTAGTATGTGCGAACGACCCGGTGGGTTTAATTGAAAAGGTTTTACAAGTTCGGCTAATCCTTCCAGCATACTATTTACCGGATCGTGAAAAAACACGGTAGGAATATAAAAAAGAAAGCTGATCACAGTAAAAAAATAAATAATATTTACATAATACCTGCTTAAATTTTTTCCCACGATCTTAAAAACAAAATACGCATAATAGATCCTGGCCATATAGGCCAATACCTTCCATGGTTCAAAAACAGAATAATATATAGCCTGCGACATAAAAATTATAAAGAAAAAAATACCATAGTAAATAATAAATTTATCGATCGTATGTTTTTCGTGGATAAAAACAAGCGTAGCAACCAGGAAGAAAAAGAATAAATATTCGTTACCAATAAAAAACGGCATACTTCCCATAGCTACCAACAGGTACATAAGAAAATAATCAAGCCGCTTTTTTCGGGGAGATTGTATTTTATTTACAGTATAATTTTGAGCTACCATTAAGCGGCTGGCATTTTATTTTCAAATAAGGATGGGGCAAACATTCTCACACGACCATTATCAACTAACGGCTGCATCATTTCAACACCCGGCAGATCAAGCAAAAAAACATTGCATTTAAATGCCAATGCTTCGTACATAGCTGTTGAGTATACACCTATAACATTTTGAGCCCCGGCAAGCAGCTCATACATAGAAACATTGTTACCAACGATCTTAAGATTGGATATTTGCGAAAGCTGCGAATAATGTGGGTTTGTTTTAAAACCCTGCTCTTCTATCGGGTGTAATTTATAAATAACTTCAAGATCTTTAAAAGTTGCAGTATTGTTTAACGTAAACCGAACCATTTCATTTGTAAGAGATGGTTGTGAAATAATAAGTAACCGGTTTTTTATTTTAGAGGTGTTACTGAATTTTGAAACCCTGTTCTCTAAGAATTTATTTCCATAAACAAGAATATTTTTTTGCTCTATCGGCAATACAGAACTATTAAGATCAGTATCCCATACATAAAAATCGGTTGGAAAATAGTTAACCTTTCCTTTTTCAGAATCAGGGAAATGAAAAATAAGATCTTCTTTAACCATTAAGCCATGTTGCATTTCTACAACTTTTACATTATTATTTTTAGCAGCAAGTATAAGAGGTGCTTTATCGCAAAAATTTACCAGGTAAATTTCTTTTACTTTTTTTCGACGATATAGTCTATTAAAAAAGTGATACTGAGATCGCATTTTTTTTATTTCAGTATCTATGATAGCCATTAGATCTATCTCGATCTTAAATGTGTTTCTTAATAAAGTTTTTATTGTTTCTATTCTTTCAAGATCTTTAGCTGAATACTTAACCTTTATGAATTTTGCTCTTAATTTTGCAAGTAAAAGAATATGATCTAAATGTTTTGTATCAGATCTGTTTGAAGAAAGCTTATCGAAAGAATAACTTGATTGGTATTTTTTAAAGCTTACATTTTTCTTTGCCAGCTCGTCGCACAAATATTTTGTATAAATATCTATGTATTCTCCATCAACATTATATTTACGAGAGCTTTCAAAAACGAGGGCATCATTTTTTTTTAGATCCAGGAAGGGATTATAAAAAATAGCATTCACTATAAATCTATTATAAATCACGTTAAGCAGACCTGTTTTTTTAGCCGGGCTGCTTTGCGGAATTTGCGAGTTTACTAATTCCTGTATGTTTGAATAAATAACCACACGCGCCGATTGCCATACAAACACATCATTAATAACCCAATTTAGCAGGTCATTATTCTTTTCAATTTCTAAGATCTTTTTGGTGATACTGCTAATAGAAGTAGTGCCCATCTATTTTTTATGCGTGGCCAGGTAAGTAAACGTAATACCCGAAAATAAATTAATAAAATGGCCAATTAGCAATCCATATGAAATACCTTCGAGTTTATTTTCGAATAATTGCAAACCAATAAATGGTCCGCCAACTAATAATATACAAAATATAAGCTGGTAGGTTATTAAGTACTTCCAGCTTTTCATACTCCACAAAGCATTTACGCCAATTACCGAACCGCTAAAAACACCGGCAAACAATAATATCTGCATAATTGGGGCACTTGCTAAATAAGCCGGAAAAAATCTTTCTATCAGAATAGGACAAATTAAATAACCTAATATGGCAATTGGGGTTAGAACAGCCAATAAAATAAGCGTTATTTTTTTTGCATACTTCCACATAATTAGTTTATCGTTTGTTTTACCATAATTATAGGTCATTTTTGGATAAATGTAACTTGCAATAGAAGAAGGAAAAATTGAAAAAGAACTCAAGGCATAAAAACCAAAAGAATAAATACCCAGATTTTCTAAATTAGAATATTTTAAAAGCAACATCTTATCAGTTGTACCTGCAATTGCTTCAAGATAAGAAAGTGCGAATATGGGCAAACCAACTTTTATTAATTTATAAAAAGCTTCTTTATTCCATAAAAGACCAACTTTAATTGGTCTTGTAAAATGCATAAGCGTAACATAAATTAAAGAAACAGTTATTGCTTTTAAAACCAAACCATAATATGTATAATAAAAAACAAAGATCAGTGTTACAATATTTGTAAAAGCATGAGCGAACTGTAGTTTTGAAAGATTTAAGAAAGAATTTTTTGAGCGGAAGGTTGAGAACAGATAGCTTTGATAATAATTTAAAACGATCAAAACAGTAACACCCATTATGCCATAATATACTTTCGGGTTTTTTATATCTGAAAATATAATATAGCCCGCACCTGCCAGCAATACAAGAACAGAGGATATAAGTGTAAATGTTTGCACTGTACCCGCCATATTGGTTGCTTCTTTTTCTTCTCCTTTACCAAACAAATAAGGCAGCTCACGATTAAGGCCGTTAATTAAACCTGCCTGTACAAAAAGCGAATATGTAAGTGCCAGGTTTAATGTATTCCATAATCCGAAATCTTTTGGGGTAACAAATTTTGCAATTACAAAACCCACTATCATTTGGGCAAAAGCTTTTGCTACAGAACCGCCCGAAAATAAAATAGGTGTTTTATACTGGGTATATAATTGTGAGATCTTGTTAAAATTATTTTTCACTGAAAGAGAAGTAGTGGCCTTAAATTTTTGCATAAACAGAAATTTCGCCCTTATATGTTTTTCCGGAGTTGTTATTGTTCTTTTGTAACAACTCGTATTTATCAAATGAATTAAACGCTATATTAAATAATTCAAGATCGTTAATATTTAACGAACCATTTGTGTTATGGATCAAATACCCGGTCTCTACCTGGAAAGCATTTGAGATCCTGTTAAAGTTAATGTGTTTTACAGGAAACGTAATTGTACTGTCTCCATTATTAATTACGGTTATTAAGCCCGAGTTTGCTTCGCAGGCATTTACAATTTCGTTTACGCTGTTAAGTTTTTTATATTCGCAATACTTCGCGCTAATATTTACTGTTTGAAAAACTGTAGTGTTTAAAGCGGTATCATTTTTAAATTCGTCGGTGCTTTGATAAAAGCGTAATCTTTTAAATTTGTTCTCAGAAAAAATAATGCTAAAAGTATATGAAGGCGTTTTAAAAAGATCTTCTTTGCCGTAAACATTACCTGCCATTACGGTTGAACACAAATAATTAGTGTTGGCTGTTTTATCCTTATTATTAAATGAACAAAGCGCTTCAATATTAAACCTTCCAAAGCTGTTATCTTTTGTTAACCAGGTTATAAATGAACTATTAAAATCTATGAGTTGAATACCCAATGTAAGATCAGATCTTTGTTTTTACAACTATTTTAATAACCTTTTCTTTTGTGTTATTATAAACTATAGCCGGCTGATGAATATCCTGCGGCGTTAATATTAAAAAACAGCCTTCAGACATCTTAACATTATTTCCATTGCCTGTAAACAACCAGTAATCGCCATCAGCTTTATATTCAGTATTAGGAGTCATGTCTTCTATCCGGGCAACAGCAATATTCTCATTTCCTGAAACCATGAATTGTATATCCAGGTATTTTTTATGCGCTTCCCATTTATCAGCTTCAAAATCTTTGGTCTCATAATGTTGTACTAATGCAAAAACATTATCGCCATCAATTTCATGCTTACCAACCGCAAGGTCTTTTAAGTTTTTTGTGTTCTTTAAAAACTCAAGTCCTTTTTTAATATTTACATCAAGAGAATAATAATATTCTGCATTGTTTATTTTGTCAAAAATCATAAAAATAAATTTGGATTAACTTAAATCTTTGAAAAAGCTTATTGCTTTTTGATACTCGTGCCATTGGCCAACATCCGTCCATGATTTTTCGGATACCGGATACACGCCGAGTTTTTTTCCTTTTTTCTGCATTAATGCAATAAGGTGTGTAATGTGAAAAAATGTATCTTCAGGAATAAGGTCAAGCGTTTCGGGATTTAGAACGTACATGCCTGTATTAACAAAAAAATCGTATTCAGGTTTTTCGATAATCTCATCTAACTCACCGCCATTTTTTATTTTACACACACCGTAAGGAATAGTGTGATGTTGTACAGATGCAACCAATGTGAGATCAAATTTGCCCTGAACGTGAAAATCGTAGATCTTCGAATAATCTTCATGAATAATAATATCGCAATTAGAAACAAAGAAAGGTGTTTTTATCTTTCCTTTTAAAAGATTAAGTGCGCCTGCGGTTCCTAATGGTTTACTCTCTTCAACAAACTCAATATTATATTTTATTTTAGAATATTCGAAATATGAACGGATCATATTTGCTTTATAATTTACCGTAAGATAAACCTGGCTAATGCCAAACTTTAAATATTCATTTAAAATAACTTCTAATATCGTATTATCATTAATTGGAATTAATGGTTTTGGTAAAACCTTTGTAAAGGGCTCAAGTCTTGAACCCTGACCACCGGCCATAATAACGAGAGGTGCATTTACCTGTGTGTATTGAACCTGTGGCCTGCTAAATAATTTATGCCAATATTTTACGTCAATTATTTTTCCGCTTTCATTAATAACAGGTATGGTTTGAATCTCTTTATTGATCATTAGATCTTTTAGCAATTCATCTTCACCTTCTTTTATGGTAACGGGTTGGCGGTTCATAACCTTACC
>JBDSFC010000286.1:0-10140 GCA_039919745.1 Bacteroidia bacterium
CAACCGTTTTCAGGTAGTGAAAATAAAAATTGTTTGGTGTTTAACGGTGAGATCTTCAACTATAAAGAATTTCAAAAACAACTAAACAATTTAAAAACCACTGGTGATGTGGAAGTACTTTTTAATCTTTTAAAAAATGAAGGAAAAGAATGTTTAAATAAATTAAACGGCTTTTTTGCTTTTGGCTTTTTTAATGAAGAAGAAAATTCTTTATTGGTAGCTAAAGACAGGTTTGGCATAAAACCACTCTATTATTACAAAGATGATGAGAAATTTGCTTTTGCCTCAGAACTTAAACCGTTATTGGAATTGGCCGGACCGCAGGAATTGAATTTATCACAGATCAATACCTATTTTAGTTTAAATTATTGTGCCGGACCGGATACCATTTTTAAAAATATTTACAGGCTTTTACCGGGTCAGTACATAAATATTAAAAACAAAAATGTTGTAATCAATAACTGGTATGTAGCTCCTAAAAAAACAACCAATCAGAGTTTGCCGGATCTTTTGGAAGACGCGGTAAAATTAAGGCTTCATGCTGATGTACCCGTTGGAACTTTTTTAAGTGGAGGCGTTGATTCTTCGATCATTTCTGCATTAGCAAAAAAACACAAAACAGACCTGCATACTTTTAGCATTGGTTTTAAAGACGCTGATTATTTTGATGAAACCAATTACGCTGAACTTGTAGCAAAACATATTAACTCAAACCACCATGTATTTAAATTATCAGAAGATGATTTTTTAAACAACATTCATGATTTTTTAAAATGTATTGATGAACCTTTTGCGGATTCATCAGCATTTAATTTTTACATGTTATCAAAGTTAACAAAACAACATGTAAAAGTTGCTTTAAGCGGAGACGGCGCTGATGAATTGTTTAAGGGCTACAATAAACACAAAGCATTATTACTTAGCAAGAACAATCTGAACAAACTTGTTTCTGGAGCGGCTTCACCTTTGCTGGCAATGAGTTCAGGCTCACGCCAGGGAACATTAGCGAACAAAACAAGACAATTAAAAAAGTTCAACGATCTTGTAAAACTGAACGAAGAAGAAAAACAAAAATTCTTAGCATCTATTTCAACTCAAAAAGAAGTAGATAAACTAATGAAACATAAAATTGGCTCAACTTATTTTGATGCATTATTTAAAACAAATTCTGTTTATAAGAATTTTGATCTAGAAGAGGTATTTGACCTACAAATTGTTTTGGCAGATGATATGCTGGTAAAAGCTGATAGGTTTAGTATGCAGCAGGGAATTGAAATAAGAAACCCTTTTTTGGATTATCGTGTAGTTGAATTTGCATTGAATTTAACTAATAAAGAAAAAATAAACAGGAATGAGCAAAAGATAATTCTTAAAAAAAGTTTTGCGCATTTATTACCCACGCAAATTTCTGAAAGAAGCAAAAAAGGATTTGAATTGCCTTTGCATAAATGGTTAAGCGGAAAATATAAGAATGAATTGGATGGTTTGCTTAATAAGGACAAAATTACCAATGAGGATATTTTAAATTACGATCATATACAAACTATTAAAGAACAACTTTATTCCAAAAGTCCGGGAGATAGCGCCGCTAAATTATGGGCTATTATTGTGTTTGAAAGTTGGTTAACTAATTTTAAAGAATACATAAAATCAAATGCCTAAAGTATTGCGTATCATAAACCGTTTTAATTTGGGTGGAATAACTTACAATGTTTCTTACCTAAGTAAATATTTACCTGCAGAGTATGAAACACTTTTAATTGGTGGCCCTGAAGAGGAAGGTGAATTAAGCTCTTTATATATTCCGGAATCTTTAGAATTAAAACCGGTTATTGTTGAAGAATTAAAACGAAGCATTAATTTTTTAGGTGATTATTACGCCTACAAAAAAATAAAAAAAATAATAAAAGAATTTAAGCCTGATATTGTACACACGCATGCCAGCAAAGCAGGCGTAATTGGTCGTTTAGCAGCAATACATTGCAAAGTGCCTGTTGTTGTACACACCTTTCATGGCCATGTTTTTAAGGGTTATTTTTCGCCTTTTAAAACCGCTATTTTTAAAATGATAGAGCGTTATCTTTCAAAAAGAAGCAGTGCTATCGTTGCTATTAGCCAAATACAAAAACAAGAGTTAACTCAACACTATAAAGTCTGTGATGCAAAAAAAACGCAGGTTATTAAGTTAGGTTTTGATCTTAAAAAATTTGCAGAAGATAAAACAGCAAAAAGAGAGCTTTTCAGGAAAGATTTTTTCGCATTACCTGATGATTTAGCAATTGGTATTATTGGGCGGCTTGCTCCTATCAAAAATCATTTTTTGTTTATTGATGCAATTGATCACATTGTGAAAAATACAGATAAAAAGATCTGCGCCTATATTATTGGTGATGGAGAAACTAAAGAAGAACTTATAAAGTATATTGAAAGTAAAAACCTCACATGGTCTGATAAGGCAAAAGATTACAAACAAATTACATTTACAAGCTGGATAAGGGCTGTTGATGTTGCTTTAGCCGGATTAGACCTTGTTTGCCTCACATCTAAAAATGAAGGCACGCCAGTGAGCTTAATAGAAGCACAAGCGGCCGGAAAATTTATTGTTACCACTAACGTTGGCGGAATAAAAGACATCTTAAATCCCAAATGTGGCCTGCTTTCTGAAGCATATGATGCAGAAACCTATAAAAAGAATTTATTATACGCTGTAACTAATTTTGAAGAAGTATCAATAAATGCAAACGTTGCAAGTGAAGAAGTAATTAAAGAATTTAGTTATACCCGGCTATGTAAAGAGATGGATGAGTTGTATCAGTCTCTATTGTCAGGTCGAGCGAAGTCGAGACCAAATTAAATTATTTTGTAATACTCAATATACTTCTCGACTCCGCTCGAAGTGACAGTATATTAGAACTCGCTTTTTAAATGGAATTTAATATCCGGGAATTTTTCCTGAGCCATTTGTAATAACCAAGGACTTTCTGCTAAAAATACGGGCCTGCCTTCTTTATCCAAAGCAATGTGTGCATTTCTATCTTGCATAAAAGCATCCAGTTTTTTCTTATCGTCAGAACTTATCCAAAGTGCTTTAAATAAATTTATCTGGTCAAAACTTGCGCTGGCATTATATTCTGATTTTAAACGATGCTGGATAACCTCAAACTGTAAGGCCCCAACAGTACCAATAACTTTTCTGCCATCCACCTTTCGCGTAAATAATTGTGCTACACCTTCGTCGGTTAACTGCTCTAAACCCTTTTGTAATTGTTTGGTCTTCATAGGATCTGTATTGGTAACATACCTGAACAACTCCGGTGAGAAACTTGGAATACCTTTAAATTGAAAATTAGCTCCCTCAGTTAAAGTATCGCCAATTTTAAAATTGCCTGCGTCATACAAACCAATCACATCGCCGGGAAAAGCCTCATCAATTACTGATTTTTGCTGTGCCATAAAAGCAGTAGGATTGCTAAAGCGCAATTCTTTTTTCTCGCGCACGTGATGATAATATTTATTTCTTTCAAAAATTCCTGAACAGATCCTTAAAAAGGCAATTCTATCGCGGTGTTTCGGATCTAAATTAGCGTGAATTTTAAAAACAAAACCACTGAATTTTTTGTCTTCAGGTTTTACAATACCAGCGTCAGTATCTCGTTCCTTTGGGCCCGGGGCAATTTCTACAAAACAATCCAACAATTCATTTATACCAAAGTTATTTACAGCGCTACCAAAAAACACAGGGCTTAATACACCATCCAAATATTTTTTTATATCCAAAGGATCATAAACGCCATCAATAAGATCCACATCCGCCCTAAGTTGTTCTGCAAAGTCAACCCCTACTCTTTTATCAATTTCTTTATCGTTAATGTCCTTTATTTCCAGCCTTTCTTCAACTGTTGTCTTACTATCACCCTGGAAAAGGTTCAGCGATTTTTCGGTTAAATTATAAACGCCTTTAAACGATTTACCAATACCAATTGGCCAGGTTAAAGGACGCACTTTAATTTTTAATTCTTTTTCTATTTCATCCAAAAGATCAAAAGGATTTTGTCCCTCGCGATCCATTTTATTTATAAAAACAATTACAGGCGTGTTACGCATTCTACAAACCTCAAGTAATTTGCGGGTTTGCGGCTCAACCCCTTTTACACAATCAATTACCATTATTACGCTATCAACAGCGCTAAGCGTGCGGTAAGTATCTTCTGCAAAATCTTCGTGACCGGGAGTATCTAAGATATTTACCTTATAGTTTTTGTAATCAAAGGCCATTACAGAGGTTGATACGGAAATACCACGCTGCTTCTCAATTTCCATAAAATCGGAAGTAGTAGACTTCTTAATTTTATTCGATTTTACAGCGCCTGCAGTTTGAATTGCTCCTCCAAACAATAAAAGTTTTTCTGTTAATGTAGTTTTACCAGCATCAGGATGGGCAATTATGGCAAAAGTACGACGTCTGTTTATTTCTTCTGTAACGGTCATTTTCACTTAATGAGGGCGCAAATATAAATATTTAAGTTCTAACAGGGAGAAAAAAGGTAAAAGCACCTAAAACGATTTTCTTTGTTTGTTAACGTAACACCGTGTATAAATCCCATTTCATTTAATGTTTAGAACAAATCTCTATTAAATATAATTATATCTTTGTTTCTTATATTAAAAAGCAAAAATGAGAAAATTATTTACATTAGTTTTACTTAGCACAACTTTCTTCGTTCAATCACAGGTAAAATCGGGAGGTTCTTACAAAGAATATTTCCAGGAAGGATCTTATCTTTTATTGGAAGACAACTATAGTCTTGCTCAGGATAATTTTGAGGCTGCTTATGTTATTGACTCATTGAATTCCAACATTAATTATATGTTGGGGATATGTTATTTACACTCGGCCCTACAAAAATCCAAAGCTGAATCTTATTTGGAAAAAGCTGTAAAAAATGTTTCTCGTACTTATAAATCTGATGATCCTAACGAAAAAGCCGCTGCTCCAATGGCGCATTTATTTTACGGACAAGCGCTACACGTAAACTATAAATTTGATGAAGCCATTGCCCAATACACTGAATTTAAAAAATACGTAAGCGCAAAAGATAAAGAATGGCAAAAATTAATTGAAAGAGAAAAAGCAACGGCAGCCGTTGCAAAAGACCTGATCGCTTACCCAATGAATGTGCAGATCACTAATTTGGGAGATAGTGTAAATAGTATTTATCCTGATTACAGCCCGGTTTTAAGTGCAGATGAGCGTACGTTGATCTTTACAACACGTCGCCCTAATACAACAGGCGGTTTTAAAGAAGTTAACGGTTTATACAATGAAGATGTTGTAGTTTGTTATAAAGATGATAACGGCAAATGGTCTTCACCACAATCTATTTCCCCAAACATTAACAGCAGTGCTATGGAAGCTGTTATTAATCTTAGTCCGGATGGTCAAACATTGATTCTTTACAAAGATGGTGGCGAAGGAATGTCCGGAAATATTTATTATAGTAATTATGATGGAAAAGACTGGACAACCTTAAAAGAATTTGGGTCAGATGTAAATAGCAAATTCCAGGAATCTCACGCTTGTTTAAATGCAGATGGAACTGTTTTATTCTTTGTATCAGACAGGCCGGGCGGTTATGGTGGAAAAGATATTTACCGTTGTATTAAATTACCAAATGGCATCTGGAGTAAAGCCTTGAACATGGGTCCATCCATTAATACAGAATATGACGAAGACGGTGCATTTATACATCCTGACGGAATTACTTTTTTCTTTTCATCTAACGGCCACAAAACAATGGGTGGTTACGATATTTTCTTTGCCACTTTAAATCCTGATAATAAATTTTCTGAAGTGACTAATATCGGTTACCCAATCAATACAACTGACGATGATGTATTTTATGTAACCTCACCAGATGGAAAAAGAAGTTATTTATCTTCGGCAAAAGATGGTGGTTACGGTGAGAAAGATATTTATGTTGTTTCAATTCCGGGAGCAAAAGAAAAACCACTTGCTTTATTCAAAGGCCAGATCTTACCTGCTGAAGGAGAGAAATTACCGGAAGACATTATCATTATTGTAAAGGATAAACAAACCGGAGAAATTGTTGGTTCATACAGACCTAAATTAGTGAACGGCACTTTTTCAACCATTTTACCTCCGGGTAAAGAATACAATTTTTCTTACCAGGCACCTGCAGGCGAAGAGTTTTATAACGAAGATGTATTTGTAACGGGTGATCTTACTTACCAGGAAATTGCTCGTGAAGTTAACCTAGAGCCTGTAAAATTATTAGGAAAGATAGCTGCAAAGAAAAAAACAATTACTTTAAATCCTGTTGTATTGAATAATAACAAGGATAAGAACCCGGTTATTGGATCAAAAATAACTTTACAGGAAAAAGGTAGCGAGTCTCAAACCATTGATGCCAATGCACAAGGTAAATTTGAAGCCATTAATTTAAAACCTGAAAAAAAATATACAATTTTCGCAGAAGTGAACGGAAAGAACTCTGCTGTAGCTGAAATAAGCACCGTTGGTTTAAAATCCGGTAAGGTAATGAACCAGATCTTATACATTGAAGGTAAGACCGAGAAGGTTCCTTCAAAAGATCTTTTATTGGATGTGATCGTAAAAAATTCGAAGAGCAAGAAAGCCATTGCTAATGCTGCCGTTACTTTAACGGATGCCGATGGTGTCAAGTTTGACGCCACTACTGATGAAAAAGGTATGGTAAAAGATATTTCAGTAAGCGCAAATAGCAAATACAAATTAATAGCTGTTAATGATGGTTCTACTTCTGATGTAACTTCGTTTACAACGCCGGGAGCTAAATCAAAACGTGTTACAAAAACCATTCTTGTTGGCCAGGAAACAATTGTAAGCAATAATAATACTAGTTCAGAGGTTCCGTCAGATCTGCCTGCCAGCGAATATCAATTCTTCTTTAAATACAATCAAAAAAATAACGATGATGATGCGATCTGGACAAACTTTATTGATAAAGTAGTTGAGCTTAGTAAACAAAAAATAGTTAAGATCACTATCAACTCAAGTGCATCGCGCGTACCTTGCCGCAGAGGAAATAAAAATCTTGCATCAGCCAGGGCTAAAAAATTACAAACAAAAATAAAAGAAGCCGTTGAAGCAAAAGGTGGAAACGTTGCCAAATTAACCTTTGTAAAAAGAGCTAAAGTGTCAGGTCCAAAATACCGTGGTGATTTTAACCTGGGACGTAAAAAATACGAGAAGTTTCAGTTTGTTAAAGCAAAAGCAAGTTAAACTGTGCAAATATTTTAAATTAAAACACCGGCTTAAATTGCCGGTGTTTTTGTTTTTAGTACCTTTGCAGCCATGCATACCGCCGAGTGGTTTAAAGATTGGTTCAATTCTCCGTATTATCATTTACTGTATAACAACAGGAATGAGAATGAAGCCGGTTTTTTTATTGATAATTTATGTTCTCATTTGCATTTAGCGCCAAATTCAAAAGTATGGGACCTTGCCTGTGGAAAAGGAAGACATGCTATTGCGCTTAATAAAAAAGGTTTTAATGTGGTTGGCACTGATCTTTCTAGAAATAGTATTAAAGAGGCTACACAATACAGTAATGCCACATTGGACTTTTATGTGCATGATATGCGTGCTCCTTTCAGGATAAATTATTTTGATGCAGTACTTAATTTATTTACCAGTATGGGTTATTTTGAGAATTATAATGACAACTATACCGTATTTAAAAATGTTGCAAAGGCTTTAAAACCAAATGGTATTTTTGTAATTGATTTTTTTAATTCAGAAAAGGTTTCTTCATCTTTAAAAGGCGACTATATTGAGCAAAGAGGTGAAGTAACATTTAAAATAAACAAGAAGATAAATAATAACGCTATTCATAAAAGAATTGAGTTTAATTGTCATAATAAAGATTATTATTTTGAAGAGTTTGTCTCTTTATTTAAAAAAGAAGATTTTGAGAACTTCGCAAAAGCAGCCGATCTTAAAATTGAAAGTGTTTTCGGCAGCTACAAATTGGAACCTTTTGACCAGGCAACTTCAGACCGTTTAATAGTGTTATTTAAAAAATAAATTGAATCCTATTCTCTCCATAATATGTTTGATAGCGCCCATTCTTTTGGCCGGTGGTATTGCATTGCAAATTAAGATCAACCAGGTTAATTTAAGGTTGTTATTGGCTTTTAGCGCCGCTTATTTATTTACCTTATCAATTATTCACTTATTACCCGAAGCTTTTGAATTAGGAAATGTAAAACAAATAGGCTTGTTTATTGTACTTGGGTTTTGCCTGCAATTATTGATAGACACATTTAGTACCGGTATTGAACACGGCCATGTGCATTTACACAGTACTGAATGTAAGAACCATTTACCTAAAGGAATTATTGTGGGTTTATTATTGCACTCGTTTTTAGAGGGGCTTCCAATTTATAATTTAAGCGGAGATAAAACCTCTACCATTAATCACCAGTTGATCCTGGGGCTCGCGTTGCACAATATCCCCATAACCATTGCTTTTGTTTCTTTATTAAAAGAGCATGAATCAAAAAATTCTAAAAAATGGATGCTGCTTTTATTGTTTTCTATTATGACACCTTTAGGCTATTTAAGTAGTTATGTATTACAAACCTTTGGGTTAAATAATTATCAAACTTATAGTCAAATTGCATTTGCAGTTGTGATAGGTATTTTCTTGCACATTTCTACAGCCATTTTATTTGAAACAAGCGAGCATCATAAGTACAACAAAACAAAAGTATTAATGATGGCAGGAGGAATAATTTTAGCTTACCTTATCAGTTAATGCAAAACGAAACCGTATTTGTAGATGTAATTGTTCCTTTAGGTGTTCCAAATAAATACACCTACAGGGTTCCAAAAGAATTAAATACTTCTATACAAATTGGCAAACGTATTTTGGTCCCGTTTGGAAAAACAAAAATATATACCGGTATCATTTATAAGATACACACAACTGCGCCTATAGATTACCAGGCCAAATACATTGATACGGTTTTAGACGATCATCCAATTGTAAACGAATCGCAATTAAAATTCTGGGATTGGATAGCTTTTTACTATTGCGCTAACCCGGGCGATGTAATGAATGCCGCCTTACCTTCCGGATTAAAATTAAGCAGTACATCTCACATTCAATTAAACCCGGAATTTAATTTTGAAGAAATTGAGCATACTTATTTTAATGATAAAGAACATTTTTTAATTGATACGCTACTTGCAAGTCAAAGTTTAAGCTTTGATGATATTGCCAAATTATTAAAATTAAAATCAGCCCAGGGCATTATTAATACGCTTATTAAAAAAAATGCCATTATCGTTTATGAAGATGTAAAAGATAAATACAAACCAAAGCTGCAATCTTTTATTCGGTTAGACGAAAAATACACAAATGAAGTTTTATTAAGCGAAACGATGGGCCAGCTTGAAAAAAAATCATTTAAACAAGCTGAAGCCTTGCTCTATTTTTTGCAGCTACAAAAAAATAAAGAAGCTAATTTAAATGGCTGGATAAAAAAGTCAGACCTGACAAAAAAAGTTGAAAGTGCGGCAATTTCGGCATTAGTAAAAAAATTAATTTTTACGGAAGAGCAATTTGAAGTAGGCAGATTATTATTTGAGAAAAGTAATAACACCATTAAAGCCTTAAGTAAACAACAGCAGGAAGCATACGAAAAAACAAAGAACGGCTTTAAAGAAAATAAACCTGTATTGTTACATGGCGTTACAGGAAGTGGTAAAACAGAGATCTACATTCAACTTATAAAAGACCAATTAAAAGAAGATAAACAGGTTTTATTTTTAATTCCGGAGATTGCCTTAACTACACAATTAATAACGCGTTTACGGGCTGTATTTGGCGAATTGGTTGGCGTTTATCATTCTCGCTTTAGTGAAAATGAACGCGTGGAGATCTGGAATAACATTTTATTGAAGCCAGAAACACAAAACAAAAAGCAATACAGGATAATTTTAGGTGCGCGCTCTTGCCTTTTTTTACCATTTGATAATTTAGGGTTGATCATTGTAGACGAAGAACACGATAACTCTTATAAACAGCATGATCCATCGCCGAGATACCATGCGCGCGATTCTGCTCTATACCT
>JBDSFC010000321.1:0-3517 GCA_039919745.1 Bacteroidia bacterium
CCTTGCGCTTTATTCGTGTACACAACTCATTTATTATTAATTCAGCAAACGTGTTGCGTTACTTAAAAGACGAAGAAAATATTGTTATGTCCAACAATCAAACAATTCCTTTGGCAAAAAGCCGCAAAGACGCCTTTATTGAGTGGCTAAAGGTCTAAAAGCAGCTAAATTTATCTGATTTTATTTTTATCTTTGCGCCGTGAAAAAGAAAATAATCATCGGCACGCGCGGAAGTGACCTCGCTTTATGGCAAGCTAATTATACCAAAGATCTTTTAGAAGAAAAAGGCCATGAAGTGGAAATTAAAATTATTTCTACCGCCGGAGACCGCTCCCAACAATGGGATCAGGGTTTTGATAAACTGGAAGGTAAAGGTTTTTTTACCAAAGAACTGGAAGATGCCTTATTAAAAAAAGAGATCGATCTTGCCGTGCATTCTCACAAAGACCTGCCAACAGTGAGTCCGGACGGTTTGATGATCGCAGGAGTTTCAAAACGTGAAGACCCATCGGATATTTTGATCATTAATGATAAAGCAGCTGATGATAAATTAAAATTTGGCTTAAAGAAAAATGCGATCGTAGGAACCTCATCTGCAAGAAGGAAATCGCAACTATTAGCCTTTAGACCCGATATACAAATAAAAGATCTTCGTGGTAATGTGCCAACACGTATTAATAAATTGCGTGAAGGAAATTACGATGCTATTTTAATTGCGACTGCCGGTGTTGAAAGACTTGAATTAGAACTGGACGAGTTTACCGTTGAAAAATTAAATCCTGAGGAGTTTGTTCCTGCGCCTGCACAAGGTGTTTTAGCCTGGCAAACGCGCGAGGATGATAACAGCCTGCTGGATATAATTGATACCATTAGCGACCTGGATGTTCTAATCAAAATAAATATCGAACGCCAGTTATTAAATATGTTTGATGGTGGTTGTAGTATGCCGTTTGGTGCATATTGTGATACCGAAATGGATGACGAAGACCGTTTACGTTTTAAAGTATGGGTAAGTATTGCAGAAGCCTGGGATAAACAACCCAAACAATTATATTTTGATACGTTAGATACAGATGGTTTTGTTGACAGAATGTATGAACACATTCGTGCAGTAAAACCAAAAAAAATATTTATTACCAAAACATTTAAAGAAGGTGAGTATTTGTCAACCGCGCTTGGCAAATTAGGCTTTGAAGTTCATGGCAAAAGTTTGATAGAGTTCAAACAAATTGCTATTAAATTTTTACCAAAAACAGATTGGATCTTTTTTAGTAGCAAGCACGCAGTACGTTATTTCTTTAATCAGAAACCTGAGTTATGGCCAAATGTAAAATATGGTTGTGTAGGAAGTTCTACCAGTGCTGAATTACGTTCGTTCGGACACCGCGCCGATTTTATTGGTCAAAGTACAGATATTAAATTAGTAGGTAAACAATTTGGTAGTAAGGTTGGCAACGCACGTGTATTATTTCCAATTGCAAGAGGCAGCATGCAAAGCATACAATGGCAAATGGTGAAGCGTGATAATGTGGTGAACTTAGAAGTGTATGCTACTTTAAAACACAGCGAAGAAATTTCTCCTGAAAATGAAATAATTATTTTTACCAGTCCAAGTAACGTAGAATCTTATTTTGAAAAAAATACCATGCAACCAAATCAAAAAGTAATTGCTATGGGCGAAGCCACCGGTAAATCTTTAGAGAAATTAAAAATTAAAAAGTATACGATGCCACGCAGCTTTGATGATCTTGGGATGATACAGGCTATTTTGGCGTTACCGAATAATTAATTAAAAAGCCGCAGATTTCGCAGATAACACAGATTATCTTTTAAAATGTATCGGCGCAAATCTGTGAAATCTGTGGCAAAAATTTCGTTAGTACTATAAAAGATCGTTTGCCAAATTAGCTAACTCACTTCTTTCACCTTTTTCTAAAGTAATGTGCGCATATAATTTTTGTCCTTTTACTTTTTCTATCAAATAACTTAAACCATTACTTTGTGCATCTAAGTAAGGTGTATCGATCTGATGAATGTCGCCTGTAAAAATAATTTTTGTATTCTCGCCTGCCCTTGTTATAATTGTTTTTACTTCGTGTGGGGTTAAGTTCTGCGCTTCATCCACAATAAAAAACACATTACTTAAACTTCTTCCACGAATGTATGCCAAAGGACAAACCACTAATTTTTGAGATTCGATCATCTCAGCAATTTGTTTGTGCTCTTTATCTTTTTCACTGAAACAGCTGCGGATATATTTTAAATTATCCCAAAGCGGTTCCATGTATGGATTTAATTTACTGTTCACATCACCGGGTAAATAACCAATGTCTTTATTACTTAAAGGAACTATTGGCCTGGCTAAATAAATCTGGTGATAATTTCTCCTTAATTCTAAAGCCCCGGCAAGAGATAATAAAGTTTTTCCTGTTCCGGCAACACCTTGTATGCTCACTAGTTTAATATCCGGGTTCATAATCGCGTCTAATGCAAAAGATTGTTCTGCATTTTTTGGGATAACACCAAAGGCTGCGGTTTTAACAACGCGGTGTAATGTATCATCCTCCGCATTGTAACGTGATAAAACGCTTTGCGAACCATTCTTTAAAACATAATAATGGTTTGGTAAACTTTTAATACCTTTTAAGATCGGTTTTGCTTTTGCGCTACCAGTATTATAAATAGCAGCAATTTGTTCTGCTGTAGCTTTAATATTTTCGGTGTTGCCGGTGTAAAGTTCATCAACCGTTTTAATTTTACCGGTTTCGTAATCTTCAGCATTTAAACTTAAGCTCTTCGCTTTTATACGAAGGTTAATATCCTTTGTAACTAATATTACTTTTCTATCAGGATGCTGTTCCGCAGTATATAAAGCTGTATTTAAAATACGGTGATCTGCTTTTCTATCAGCAAAAATACGCTCAGCATTTATTTTAGAAGAGAAATTCATCTCTATCTTAAATTTACCACGGTTGGGGCCATTTATCGCTGTCCACTCCTGTAGCGTATTGTTTCCGCTTAACTTATCAATGTATCTTGTAAATTCGCGGGCCGAAAAGTTTTTAGTATCGTTGCCCTTCTTAAAATTATCCAATTCTTCTAAAACAGTTATTGGAATTACCACATCATGTTCTGCAAAATTTTTAATTGCTGTGTGATCGTAAATAATGACAGAGGTATCTAAAACGAAGATCTTTTTTTCGTTGGTACTTGCCTTGCTAGTTCTTTTGGCCATATAATAAAATAAATAACTTATGGTAAAGCTATAAATCCAATAATGGTTTTAAAGAGGGGTAAAATTTTAATTTTAACAATGAATTGTTTATTTAAGCAAAAGGCAATACTGGCCTACGAAAGAGGCTTAAATACTTCTTGTTTTTAAGTTAAAAAGGTTGTTTTTTGGCTAAAATACTATTAAAAAACAGATTGATCAATAATGGGCTCATAAGATAACAGGCTTAGATCATCCACATAAATTGTATGTTTGGTTTAAAATTTTCCGCACTCAATTTATACT
>JBDSFC010000326.1:0-6321 GCA_039919745.1 Bacteroidia bacterium
AACGAAACGCTTTTTAAGGCCCGGGCAAAGTAGAGGTTGTCATCCCTATCATTATCAGCAAGCAGAATATTTATTCGTTTTGGTATTACCTTTGTCATTCTTTTGCTCATGATAAATAAAATTTAAGTTACTCTCATTTCATTAAGGACAAACTCCTCTATTGATGGCCTTTGAAAATTTTTTCCTTGCAACATTGTTAAAACAAGCTGAAGGTGTTTTACGAGGTCTGAAAAGTCGCCCTTACGTAAATAATAATGGGCTCCATTTTGAAATAACATCTCAGCCACTGTATCCTTCAACGATGTAGAATACATTATAACAGGAAAATAATTTATGCTTTTATTGCCTTTTATTTCGATAAGACATTCATTGCCATTTTTACGCGGCATGTTAATATCAAGAAAAAGAATATCAGGTAATTTCGCTTTGTTTTCCGTAAGGTAATTCATAAGTTCTTCTCCGTCATCAACAGTAACCAGCTTAGTGGGTATTGGCAGACTTTTTAATGCTTTTGCAAAAAAATAACGGTCGTCATGGTCGTCATCTGCCAGCAAAATATTAATTACTTTTTTATCCGGCATGACCCTTTTTAGGAGTTAAAATGAGTTTATTATCAAACTCAATAAACCTAATACTAGTAAAGGTACTTTAATCTGCCATATATGGCTAATTAATCGTCCGGCTCGCCAGCAATATTTAAGTAAAAACACTTAAGATTCTTAATCTTAAGTGTTTTTACTTAGGCTTTGCGGTCACTACCTTCCTTTTTTTATCCGTTTTTTTTGCGATTTGTTTAATAGATTTAGTTATTGCCTTTATCGTCTTCTTTTTTAGCTCGTCTTTATTATCTTTTAAAACTTTTTTAACTGCGGTAAGGAGTTTGCCCCTCAGCACTTTTCTTTCGTTTTTTTTCATGGTTTCTCATTTTATTTCTTAAAAAATTAAAAGCACCGTTAACTGGTGCTTTTAATTAGTGCTATTAAGAAAAATGTTTATTTTTTAATAGCTAAAGCATCTTTTGTCGCTTCTTTTTTCTCTATTTCATTAGCATGTGTTAAATGCTCGTGAGCTGTAGTAGCGCTTTTAGCCGCCTTCTCAGTATTATCTTCTTCGTGATATTTTGCAGCTTCATTATGATGCTTTGCTGCTGTCTCTAAATGAGTCGCAATTTTTTTGTGAGCATCAATTCTTTTTTGTTTCTCAGCAGGAACTAGTTCTTGCGTTTTGTTTTGATTAGTTGTAGTTGTCATTTTTTCTAAGTTTTAAAGATTAATTTAATTTAGGCGAAGAAACTGACGCGATCAATTTTAGACGTCTTAAAAAAGCTGATGTTAATTTTAAATACCGGCACATCACATCCTTATGTACAACAAATCATGCCATCGCCTTAAAATTAGTTAACTGGCCTGTTAGGCAATGATAGCACAGTCAATTTAATTTTAAGCAGATTATGGGATACGGGATAACGGGATATTATACGCAATTATCGCAGTTTGGGACTACAGTATAAGTTTTTTGTATACAAGTTGAACTCCAAAGCAGAGAATTGCAAAAATATGATTGATGATCTAGTAATACAAAGCAATACTGTATATGCATTCGACTTTATAACTATAACGGTTTTAATGTATAGCCTAAGGCCGTGAACTTTTATCTACCATTGCGAACCCTGCTAGCAAAATTAATACATTTATAAAAACACGAAATTAAAAAGCAAATTGTTTATTAGTATCTAAATTATTTCACCAAATTATTATATGCCAATAAGTAATTGATTAAATAATAGATTACCTTACCAATTAACGTACCTTTATATAAATATAAATAAAATACCGTAATGAATAGAAATGGACCAGTAATAATTATTGAAGATGATGAGGATGACCAATATTTATTTGAGGGCGCATTTAAGCGATTGAATTATAGTAATGAACTTCTATTTTTTACTGAACCTTTAAAAGCTCTTGAATATTTAACAAGAAAAGACATTACACCATTTTTAATCATGTCTGATATTAACATGCCTAAATTGAATGGATTTGCATTAAGGGAAAAAGTAAGAACAAACGAAGCGCTTCAAAATAAGTGCATACCCTATTTATTTTTTACTACAGCATCTGATCAAAAATCAGTGATCGAAGCTTATAGCATGTCAGTTCAGGGCTTTTTTGTTAAACAAAATTCAGCCGCTGAATTAGAAAAAACTGTAAGTGTAATAATGGATTATTGGAAGAGGTGCGTTGCTCCCAATGATGTTTAATCTTTAAAACGTTTAACTGCCAGCCTTTATATTGCCAGAATATTTATTTTTGTTTCAAATATATATGCTTTGTATTGCCCACTCCGGTGTCTCTTTGATCGATTTCGAACTTATTTATGGATTTTATTAATGCCAGTAGTTTGGGGAATCCATAATTTCTAGGATCAAAGTCAGGTTTCTTTTTAATGATAAAATTTCCTAAGCTTCCTAAAAAAGTCCAGCCGTTTTCATCTGCCAAATCATTTACACTTTCGGTTATGAGTTTAATTGTTTCTATATCTATCTTACTTAACGGCTCATCCTTTGGTTTAAGTTTAGCTGTTTGCTTCGCAACACTTTCAGGTTGTGCTTTCGTAATTTTCAAAATTTCTAAATAAATAAATTTATCACAAGCAGAGATAAATGGTTTTGGCGTTTTCTTTTCACCAAAACCAATTACTTTCATCCCCGCTTCTCTAAGTCTTGTAGCTAGTCTTGTAAAATCACTGTCGCTTGAAACAATACAGAAACCATTTACTTTTTCGGAATATAAAATATCCATCGCATCTATTATTAGCGCGCTATCGCTTGAATTTTTTCCGGTAGTATAACTATACTGTTGTATAGGTGTAATAGCATTTTCTAAAAGTACATTCTTCCAACCGGACACAGTTGGCTTAGTCCAATCCGCATAAATACGTTTAATTGTTGGCGTTCCGTTTTTAGAAATCTCTTCCAACATCTCTTTCACATTTGAATATGGTACATTGTCTGCATCAATTAATACTGCAAGTTTATCTTCTGTCATATCTATTTACTTGTTTGAGTTTGTTATAATTTTAGGAATGGAAAGTTCAAGTACGCAATAAATTAAGAATTTTCATTCTATCAAATTTATGAATTAATTTGAAGTTCTATTAATAAACTATAGAGACAATTACTTTTTTCTTGGTAAATTGACATCAACTGAATTAAACCACTTAGGCTGAACAATAAAACATATCATTAATTAATTTTACCTCACACCAGTTGACTGAAAAATACACCAAAAACCGTTTTGTCTTTGTTTTTTTAGTGAGTGACGTTTAAAATGACAAAGTTTCAGTTACTAAATTAACAGTATATTTTGGGGATATGTTGCAAAATCATTTACCAGTTAGATAATAAACCGGATCGCCGCTAATAGGTTTAAACTCCTCTCTGAATTTTATTAATAGATCTAATTCTCCCACGGTTACAGGTGGAAATGCGCGGGCAACATTTTCAACTACCATTATAAACGTTTCCTTTAATTCCGGACTAAGGTAATTACTGTTTAATCTGATTTGTTTCATCGCTGAATCATACGCATCCTGAACCGAGCTTTTGTCCTTTTCAAGAATCTGGAAAATAATATCCGAAACATTGAAATCATAATCCTTATTCATGAGTTCTTTTTCAATAATATCATGAAATTTTTGACGTTCTTCTTTTTGGATCTCTCCATCAGCTCTTGCAATGGCATAAGCAAGCTCACCAATTGCATAATGTAAATTTTCTAATTGTGTCATGATTCTTAATTTTTACTAAATATCAGGTTTACAAAAGAATATTTAAATGAGTATACTCATTTAAATAAATGACCTTAGTCATAAATTACGGAGCAATCCGGTTAATGGCCCATTTATTATTTTCCGCATCGAAAATATATTTTACCCGATCATGTAAACGATTTGGCTGGCCTTGCCAAAATTCATATTTATTTGGCTTCAGACAATATCCTCCCCAAAAAGGTGGGTAAGGGATTTGTTTATCGATACAAACCGCCTGATAATCTTTATATCGTGTTTCAAGAGTTATTTTATTATCAATAACAGAGCTTTGGGGCGAGATCCAGGCTGAAATTTGACTTTCAACTGGCCGTTCAAAAAAATACTTTTCGGATATCATTGGATCAATTTGCTCAATTACACCTTCAATCCTGATCTGTCTGTGCAGCTGGGGCCAAAAAAATAAAATAGCTGCATTAGGATTTTCATTTATTTCTTTGCCTTTTTGGCTATTGTAATTAGTGTAAAAAGTAAAACCTTTTATATCAAAATCTTTTAGGAGTACAATTCTGACTGATGGAACACCTTCTTTACTTGCGGTAGCCAATGTCATTGCATTTGGCTCTAAAACGCAGCCGGCAATCGCTTCCTTAAACCATGTTTTAAATTGCTCAACCGGATCTGGTAAAACATTTTTTTCATCTAACAATTCTCCTTGATACTGTGTCCGTAATTTATTTATCTGATCTTTCATAATAGATTATTAAATTTATTTAAGCTTTACCTAATTCTTTAAGGCGATAAATATGTGATAGTAGTGCGTTTCTAAATGTTGGTTTAATATTGTATTGCAAACCAAACTCTTTAGCGGTTTGTTCAACAATGGGCGCGATCTTTTTATAATGTATATGACAAATGTTTGGAAACAAATGATGTTCGATCTGAAAATTTAAACCACCAACATACCAACTTAGTAATTTATTATTTCGTGCAAAATCGGCAGTAGTATTTAATTGGTGTACACTCCATTCAACATGCATGTTAGATTCCGGCAAAGGCTGTTTAGCGCCTTCAACTACATGGGCCATTTGGAAAACAAAACTTAAAATGATGCTTGCCGTCCAATGCATGATAAAAAAACCAAGTAAAATTTGCCAGATAGAATAATCAGTGAACCAAAGTGGCAAACCAATTATTATTATTAAGTAAATGATCTTTCGTAAAAACATTAGAAAAAATTCTTTCGTCATTTTTTTATTCTGACTTTTTACAAGACCTTCTTTATGATATTTATATAATCTTATAAAATCATTTGTAAGCATAGTAATGGTCATTAAGCCATAAAAAAGAAAAGCATAAATAAACTGATACTTATGATACCATTTTAAAGGTTTATTTTCTGATAGCCGTATTGGTCCTTTATCATCAATATCTTCATCAAAGCCCGAAATATTAGTATAAGTATGGTGAAGAACGTTATGTTGAATTTTCCAGTTTAAAACATTACTACCTAATAAATACAAACTACCACCAAGCAAACTATTAACCCAGTGTTTTTTTGAATAAGCGCCATGACAAGCATCATGCATAACACCCATTCCTATTCCGGCGATACCCATCCCCATTAGCACTGTAAGGCCTGCTGAAACAATTACAGACGTTTTAAATGATAATAGAATTATAAACGGTACCAAATAGGAACACAACAAAATAATCGTCTTTATGATCATTTTATAATTTGCTTTTGGCGAAATATTATTTTGCTTAAAATAATTATTTACCTTTTTTCTAAGCTCAATAACAAATTGATGCTCTTTAGGAATGATACTTGAAAATTTTATTATTTGCATAAATTTTATTTAAAAGAGGTTATACCAAAAACTATAAGACTAAATATTTTTATAAATTCAATTGCAACATACACGAAATGTAAATTAGACGGCTCTACATTCCATCCCCGAATATGCATTTCGGCTCTTGCATCTAATTCAGGTAAAAGATACCAGGATTGAATGATCAGAATAATGATTGGTATTAGAGCAAAAAGATTTTGCCAGTTAATGAAATTTGCTTGCGTAAGCGCAATAGTCAGAATAATTATTAAAGCAAATACCCACTCCACTTTATTCATTGCGTTAAATACTAAACGGCCAATTCCCAATCCAAGTGGCAAAGTAATACCAGGTGCCTTGAACTTAAGCCATGCTTCCATAAAACTAATAGCACTTACAAATCCGATCCACAAAAAAGCAATAACTATAAGTGTTGCAGAATTAAATTTACCCATGATCTTATTATTATGCTGTTGTACTGAATATATTTTTATCCGGAGTTTTTCTCCAATATCGTGCATCCAAAGCGAGGCAGATATTTCGCAAAAACAATTTTCCACTCTCAGATAAAATGATTTTATTATTGTTTACTGAAATCAAATTATCTCTTATCAATTCTGAAAGTTTAGATTTTATCTTTTCAAACAATACTTTATTGCAAAACGTAACATTAAAATCGGTTTCGTGTTTACACATTAAATTAAGTATGTGTTGACGAACC
>JBDSFC010000331.1:0-3008 GCA_039919745.1 Bacteroidia bacterium
TATTTCGGTAAATCTTAATCCTACTATTACTGCTGTGCCAGATGCTACGCTTGTTTGTTCTGGCACTTCGGTTACCATAGTTTCAAGTGGTGGTGTAACTTACCTGGTTAATCCGGGGGCTCTTACCGGCCCGGTGATTAGTGTATCGCCTACTGTTTCTACTATTTATACAATTACCGGTATTACGGCTTCGGGTTGTACAGCTTCGCAAACTATTGCTATCAATGTTATTCCTATCCCTTCTGTTTCTGCAGTTGCTTCGGGTACTTTGTTGTGCAGTGGTGGAACTTTTTCTTTATCTGCTTCTGGTGCTACTAATTATACCTGGGCACCTATGGGCACTCTTGGTAGTGCTGTTGTAACTACCGCCACCAATGCTGTTTCTGTTTATACTGTCTTTGGTGAATCTGCCGGTTGTATTGGCTCTGCTACTTTAGCTGTTTTAGTGATTGATTGTAATAATTCTGTTTTTGGTATGACTAAAGCTGCCGGTAAACCGGTCTTGGTTTATAATTCTTATTACAATGTTGATTTTACTGTTACTGCGGTAAATGCTTCTTCTTTGAGTTTAAGTAATGTAACTTTAAATGAAGATCTTTCTTTGGCTTTTCCTTCTCCAACCAGTTTTTCTGTTATTAGTCAACCTACTATTACTTCACAGAATAGTAGTTTATCTATTAATCCTTTGTTTGATGGAACTTCGCAAATTAGTTTAACTTCTCCTTTTACAAGTACGCTATTGCCTAATAAACGTGATACCATCGTCTTTACTGTGCGTGTGGATCCTAAAGGTTTTTACGGGCCGTTCAATAACTGGATAATTGGTTTTGCAAATGTTTTAAATAATGTAACTGTTCTTGATACTTCTAATAATGGCTTTGCATGGGACCCTGATCATGATGGCGATCCTACTAATAACGACACTGTTACCGTGATCAACTTCCCGCCTATTGATCTTTTTATTCCCGATGGTTTTACACCTGATGGGGATGGAAAAAATGATGTGTTCTTTATTAAAGGCCTTAATGGGCGTTCTGTAAAACTTACCGTCTTTAACCGCTGGGGTAACAAGATCTATGAAAAGTCTGAATACGATAATTCCTGGAATGCTTATCCTAATATTACCAATCTTGTTATAGGCAGCAACAAAGTGCCACCTGCCACTTACTACTACATCATCGAATTCTTAGATGGTGATAAAGAGACAAGAACGGGTTATGTTGTAATACAATACTAAGTAAATCTTGATATTTTCTGTTAGAAGTTAAAGTAGTAACTTAGCCGTTCTATACTATGAGGATCTTTGCATACATATTTTCACCCATCTGGAAACTTTGGTTTGTGTTATGTTTTGCAATTCCTTTTTTAATACTCTTTCCTTTATTTTATTTTGCTTTGGTAACAAAACGGTTCGATCTTGTTTTTAAATTAAAACGCGTTTGGGCAAGAATAATTTCTGTAGGTTCATTTTTATATCCAACAATTACTTATCAAACAAAAAAATACAATTTACCAAAACCCTGTATCATTGTTTCAAATCACACTTCGTATTTAGATATTATTTTCAGTCCATTTTACATTGACTGCACTGCTGTATTTATGGGCAAATATGAACTACTAAAAATTCCATTGTTCAAGTATTTTTTTGTTTACCTGGATATTCCTGTAAATCGTAAAAGTATTACCAGTGCACATAAAGCTTTTTCTGATGCGGGGAAAAAAATTGACGAAGGATTAAGTGTAGTTATTTATCCCGAAGGAACAATAAGTGAAAATGGAAGATTACGCCCCTTTAAAAATGGCGCTTTTAAACTAGCAGTTGAAAAACAAGTGCCAATAATACCGGTTGTTAATTTAAATAACTGGTGGTTTTTACAAAACGGCGGTTTCTTTAAAAGCCACGGCAGACCCGGAATTCCTAAGATAATTGTTGGAGACCCTATCTTTACGACAGGCATGGTAGATAAAGATATTGATAAACTTAAAGAGAAAGTTTATATCTTTACACAAGAAAAATTGAACGAATTTAATGGCAAATAAAATAGATATTAAAACGGTTGAAGAAGTGGCGCATTTAGCCCGTCTTGAATTTAATGACGAAGCAAAAGCCGAGATCTTAAATGACATGAACCGTATGTTGAGTTTTGTAGATAAATTAAGTGAATTGAATACTGAAAACGTTGCGCCCCTAATTTACATGACCGACGAAAAAAATATTTTACGTGAAGATGTTGTTGAAATAACTGTTACACAAAAAGAAGCTTTAAAAAACGCGCCGAAAAAAGATAGTGATTATTTTAAAGCGCCAAAAGTTATTGATCAAAAAAATTAATTCTCTTTTACAAATTTATAAGCAGAATTATTTATTCTCAAAAAATAAATCCCTTCTTCAAGATCTTTGATATTTATTTCCGAACTATCAATTTTTTCTTCTCTTATTAATTGTCCGCAAAGATTTAAGATCTCAATTTTATTTTCTTTAGAGGCAAAATTCTTAATATTTATTTTTTCTGATACAGGGTTTGGAAATAAAATAAACTGTTGTGAATTTATCTGTGTTTCTTTTATTGCTGTAACAATACTGGCATTATTGTTCGGTAATTTGGTCAATATGCCATCATCATTTGTTCCATATACAGCCTGGTACGCAGATGCGCTTATTGGATAAGTTGCAGATGAAGATTTTCCGCAAAAAAATATTGAATTGTGTTTAACCGCGAGATCTTGTCCGGCATCATAACCCCCGACGCTTCCAAAATAAGTAGAAAAATTTGGTTGTCCTGAAGAATTCAAACGAATTATAACGAGGTTTTGAAATCCTGGAATTGAGCTATAGTTTGATGCGCCTAACATAGGGAAATTAGTTGAAGTAGTCGTGCCTAAAATATATAGTTCATTGTTATAAATTTTCATTCTATTTATAGCGTCCAAATCGGATCCGCCAATTAAAGTTGCATAAAGCAAATTACCTGTTGGAGATAATTTAGCAAAATACATATCCGTCATGC
>JBDSFC010000477.1:0-5126 GCA_039919745.1 Bacteroidia bacterium
CTGGTAAGAGTACTTATGGCAATTTGGATATGAAACTGGCAGATGCAAAAAATATGAATTCTTTAGGGTAGATAATGCAGGATTTGATTTTGTAGCACAATTTAAAATGGAGAAGTTCTCAGTATGCACTGTGATTGGAGGAACTGCCAGCCCCCCAATAAACTGTACCGGCAATCAATTATCTACAGAGGCAAGGGATGCATTAAAAAAATTAAAAATTGGCAGTAAGGTTTATTTTGAGGATATACAGGTAATGGCACCTGATGGCAGAAGGGATTTTCCAAATATAAAGGTGGTGGTGAAGTAGGTTTTAAACAGGTGCCTGTTTTCAAAAAAGCGTTGTTGTAAAAGCAACGCTTTTTTATTTTAAGTAATTTTAATAAGATGAAAACAGTAAAAGTATATACGCAGGAAGATGTTTTTAAACTAACGCGTAAACGTACAGGCGAATTAAAAGTGGGTGAAGTGGTTGAAGCCACTAAACAGGATTGGAAAAAAGAACTGGAAGAAAGCCAGGCAAAATTTGTGATCCTTGGTATTCCCGAAGATATTGGCGTGCGTGCCAACTATGGCAGGGCAGGTGCAAGCAGTGCTTTTAAACCGGCTATTGAAAGTTTTTTAATGCAACAAAGCAACCAATTCTTAAATGCTAAAAATATTTTTGTTCTGGGCGAGGTTTTTGTTGACGACCTGATGGAAAAAGCATTGATGTATGACGTTAAAGATAAAAACGACATGGTCCATCTCCGTCAATTGGTGGCATTGGTAGATGGAAAAGTAACCGAAGTAATTAAAACATTGGTTGAGCTTAACAAAATACCCATTGTTATTGGTGGCGGACATAATAATGCTTTTGGAAATATCAGTGGTGTTTTTCATGCACGGAATAAAAAAATTAATGTTATTAATTGTGATCCGCATTTGGATTTTCGTCAATTGGAAGGAAGGCATAGCGGTAATGGCTTTAGCTATGCCTTTAAAAATGGTTATATAAACAAGTACGCCGTTTTTTCGATGCATGAACAATACAATAGTAAAATTGCATTAGAACAGTTTAGAAATAATCCTGAGCAATTATTTTATAATACTTACGAATCTGTTTTTGTGCGTGAAGAATTGAATTTCTCCTCTGCATTAAAACAATGTATTGGTTTTGTGAAAAATGATGTGTGTGGTGTAGAGCTCGATCTGGACGCAATTACCAACGTACCTGCCAGTGCTAAAACAAGTTCGGGGATCTCGCCAATACAGGCAAGACAGTATGTGTTTAATTGCGCTAAAGAATTAAAAGCAGCTTATTTGCATATTGCAGAAGGTGCGCCAATACTCTCACATATTAAAGCAGATAATAAGACCGGTAAGTTAATCGCTTATTTAATAAGTGATTTTATTAAGGGTTTTGATGCAAAATAATAAGCAACTCAATTAAAAATTATCTTGCTATAATTAAGCTTTTAGTTGTTATACTTTTTCCTGATTTAATTTTTATGATGTAACTACCTGCATCAAAATCCAAAAGATTTAATTGGTATGGTTTATTGCCATTTATAGTTGTATTAAACAATAATTGTCCAAGGTTATTAAACACAAACAGATCTGCCGGAGTATTTGCAGTATTATCTTCTAACGTAACATAACATAAACCTTCAGTTGGATTTGGGTAAATTTTCCATTCTGTTCCAATAGTTTCTTGTTCTTCGTTAGCTAATGAAGGGTGCATCAATCTTGAACCGCAATTACCAAAATCAAGTGTAATAGGTGAAGATGCAATATAGCAATTGCCGATGGATATTAATACATAATAACTTCCGGAAGCATTTGCGACATATGTATTAGAACTAGCAAGCATAATTTGAGAACCATTTTTATACCATTGAAATAGTTCTCCGCTATAATAAGGCACAGTTAATGTAACTGATTGTCCTGCGCATAATTTTGCAGTAGTAGATGGTGTGATAGTACGCGTAACGGGTGTTGGATTTACAGTAATGGTTGTTACTCCCGGTAATGATGAACAGCCGTTTACAGTTACAACCATATTATATACAGAGCCGTTAATAAATGTAGATGAATTAAGAAGGCTGGGACTTAATAATGGAGAGCTTAAGAATGGCCCCGACCATGCATACGTTGCATTGGGAACATTGAATGCGGAGAAGTTGATCGGCTTAGGCGAGCAAACCGGTGAGTTATTAAATAAAACCGGAGTTGTTGGTGTTTGCTGGATACTAAACTGCGAACCGCTATTTACCGATACAGGGTTACTAAACCAAACGCCCGGTATAGCACCACTGTTTTTTACGCGTACTTTATATGCTGCGCCATTTGGTGTATTTGCCGGTATTAGACCTGTGATAGTAGTTCCTACACTTCCATAGGCAAAGCCAATCGGAGTTGGGTTCGTAAAATTTCCAACGGCATCAGATAGTTCGAGTGTAAAATAATTTATAGATGGGAAATTGTGTAACGTTGAAAATGTTACCGTAACAGAAGTTGTGCCGGCACAAATTTGATTTGGTGAGCCACTATAATTTTTATAATAAATGCTTATTTCGTTATCTTCTAAATAACCTATAAAACCTGCATTTTCATAAGCAGCATCATTGTTTACCTGGTACTTTGGCACCTGTTGATATGCATTTGGAGTACCCAATTGAAAACCAACATTTAAATTTGCACTATTGCTATTGCCGGCAAAAACAATGTTGCCATTATCATCCGCTACAAGGTTCATAAAATTTTCATTTGAATTTTCGCCAGACCCTCCATAACAATTTAAACAGTATTTACCTTTATCAGAACCATAAAATGTGCTGTGTTTTAACATACCGGCACTATTAAATTTAGAGATAAAACATTCCTGGGTATGATTTGCAGCATTTAAATTATAATAATTTTTTATAGCATCACTCGAAACCATTGTGGAAATTGTACTTGTAGTTGTTCCGCCAATAAATATATCGCCGTTAGAAATAATTGAAATATCTTCCGCGACTTCAATGCCAGTATTGCCATATGATGTAGACCATAAAAAAGCGCATTGAGAATTATACTTTACTAAAAGTGCATCGTTATTAAATGAACCGCTTACAAAAATATTTCCAGATGCATCTACATCCAATGCGCGATAATCTCCTAATCCTGAATAAGAATACGTAATGGCAGAACCCGTTGAATTTAAAATACCAATAAATCCATTTGAACCTACCATTGCTATACTATGATTTGATAAAAATTTTACATCATTAATTGGATACTGATTTGGCATATATGTTCCAAAAATCAGAGATCCATTTGTATTAAACTCTGCTACAAAAGATTTCGGCCATGCCGGACTATTAAAAATGTATGCGCCCGGAGTTGCAAGGCCTGAAGTAGAAATTGAGAAATTGTTATAATGCCAATCAAGATCTAAAGCATCTTCTTCTCTTACACAAACGATAATTTTGTGAGTTGATGCTTCTATGTCAATATCCGAAATACAATCGTGACTATCCGGCCCAGCAAAATATGTTGACCAGATGCGTTGGCCATTAAGATCAAATTTAGCAAGGAAAGAAGCATGAATAGATGAAGTTGAAGTTGGAAATGCAGGCTGTTGAACACTATTAGAACTGGCAATGCCATCATGGCTCCTGGTAATGCCTCCAATGATCACTTCGCTGGTATTGGCGGAAATAGATGTTCCGGCGTCTAAAAGGCTTCCACCAAAATAAGTCGACCAGATAATGTTTCCGCTGATATCAAATTTTGCAAGATAAGCATCTGTCTCAATGCCGGCTTTTGTTGTTGAAAATGCGCCTGATGTTGCGATAAATGAAGCACTTAAAGCCTCGCCGGTAATATATGTATAACCGTTTGAAGGTGTATAATCAAGACCTCTTAAAATATCTGCGCCTTCCGTTCCACCAAAGTATGTTCCCCACATTCTCACAAAAGGATCTATAATAAGTGTTTTTGTAGGATCATAGTTCTCTACATTAAATGAGACGGTATTTTTCTCCATTACAAAATTAGTTTTAATATTTTGCTTGGTTTCTTTAATAAAAGATACCGGGTTTGCATCTGTTATTTTACCTAATGGGTTAGTTATGGTTAGGCCGTTTTCCTCATTTAAATTTAAGCTGTCAGCAGCTATATATCTTAATTGTATCTGTTTTGGATCTCCACCGGGTCGTACCACAAAATCGTATTTTAAACCACTTTCATTTATAGTATAAATTAAATCGATATTATTATAAATGTTTTGGTAAATAATCTTATTGTAACTTCCTACATTGGTTATACCATATTCGCTGCCATTGGTATAATAATTTTTTAAGCTGCCTGGTTTACCTTCAGTTTTTACCATTGTGTTTTTATTGCAACCAACAAACTCAACATCTGTCCGGTAAAAATTGATTAGCTCATTATCTGTTCCTAAAGCCGTTTTTATTTCTTTTTTGTTTTTTGGTTTAGAATCTGTAAATACATAACTAATGCCATCTGGTTTAAAATATAATTGGGTATTCCCAAGCTGTGCAGTGTATTTTATTTCAGCGTGAATCTTACCTTCCGTATCTTTTATCTGTCCTTTGTTTTCAGTAAAAGCATATGGTATTTTATAGTCAGAAGGTTTATTTCCTGCAAGGGCAATAAATGAATTAGTCATAATTATGAAAGATAGAAGAGTGGTTACATTTTTTTTCATAATATAATTTTTTTAAATAATTAAAGAGTAACGTTATATTTTTTGTAAATCTAGGTCAATCGATTTGTATTTATTAAAGTGATTACAATTAGGCGGAAGCCAATTACAATTAGGTTAAAACCTAAAATAATTGTTGAGAAAATTAATTGCTTATAAGTGATTTTATTAAGGGGTTTGAAACTAAAAATCGACTTAACTTTTTTAAGCATTAGTATCTGCTATAATTTCCGTAACTTTAAGCGTGCTACTTAGAATCAACGATAAAAATATTCCTTCGGTTACCATTTCTCAAATTGTAAATTGTTTAAAAAATGGCGGGATCATTATTTACCCAACAGACACAGTTTACGCTTTAGGCTGCGATATTACACAGCAAAAAGCTGTTGAACGCATTTGTAAATTAAAGGGTATAAAACCTGAAAAATCCAATTTTTCA
>JBDSFC010000539.1:0-2704 GCA_039919745.1 Bacteroidia bacterium
CCATGGTAAATGAAGATTTAAATTACGTAGCGAAGTATTAGTAGAATATCCTTCCATTAAAGCAGTATTTGTTGGTAATTGTGCTGAATTCCCATACACCCAAAATGAAACGGTGATCTCGTTACTGATGCCTGATAATTGTGAAGGATTTAAAATAACGTGACCTAAAGCAGAAAGATCAAGCGCATAATTATTTCTTGCATACAAAGCCATGTTAGAAGTATTGTTGGCCCCGTTAAACACAATTGGATTGGTTGGAATTGTATTTGTAAACGCAAGATCGATCAATACGTTGCTGATACCATCCCATACAAATGCTGTGTGAAATTGAAGACGATTACTACCCGTTACAAAAGAAAAATTTTGATTGAACACATTTGTAAAACCAGTTAAAGTAACCGTGTTTGCATTTAATGCGGTTAAACTAGTATGTTGCATGCCCACTTTAAAAAAATTAACCCCACCGCCTGCGTTACTCACATTTAATAAAAAACCATCAATGTTACCCGCTGTAAAGCCCGCCGTTGTTAATTCTGCGGCTGTGTATAAAATTTGTGAGCGGCCCGATTTTTCATTTGCTTTTAATATGTTTGGAACAGCCGCTAATCCTGTACCAACTGTATATTGATTTTCAGAAACAATGTTATTTAATATTACATTGGTTTGGCTGTAATTATAAAAATCAAAAACCGGTTGTGTTACATATGGAAATATTGTAGGGGTATAGTTAGAAATTACATGACTTGGTTGAAGATTAAGATCGTTCTCAGTTTTTGTTGAATCAACTATATATGTATTGCAGGAATAATCCCATTCGCCACAACCCTGATTTGGTAATGACTGTGTAGAGATCAATGCGTTCTTACAACGCATATTATATTTTAAAATGATCTTTTCGTAGGTTAAACTTCCATTTGGAAACTGTAATAATGTATCACGCGTGGTGCTTCCGTATTTAAAGGCTTTTACAACAATTGTATCTCCGGGTACCTGCGCAGATGTCGTTAATACTAACAAAAACAGGATGCTGCTTAAAATAATTCTTTTCATTTTATATAAATTTAAATCCATTTAGATTTTTACGTTACGCTAAGGTAATGAATTTTTTAAATGACTAGCAAAATTATTGTTGATTTTTCCTTTCCAGGTCAATATTCTCATCACCCGCCTTGTATGGCACATAAGTAAAAATAAACTGGAACATCTCTTCTGTAGTCTTCATGCTCTCAACACCATTGCCTTGCGTAATGCTTTGTGGTGGGGAGAAAGGATTGTTGGGATTTTTCTTTGTATTATCAAAAGTACCATAAACAAAAATGGTACTGCCACGTTCAAGTTTTACAGGATGTTTAAAGGTGTAATAATATTGCCATCTAAAATCCCACTTATTTATTTTAATTAAAGGGATAGTATCGCCATTTGGTTTTAATGCAAAGGCCCAAAATGTTTTTCCAATTAAATGCATGTGTGGATTTATTGACAGCATAGAAATAGATTGTGATAAAGTTGTTTGTGTGTGAAATGTTTTTATTTCGTTTGGTGGAATAATAAATTCAGGTTCAATTTTTGAGATACCAAAAGTGCCCAATTGTGTTTCTGTTACAGGCCTTTCTATTGCCGACTTCCTGTAAAATACATTTATATAACTGCTATCTAATAGATCTTTATTACTTGGGCCATAATGAATGTTATTCAATAAAAATGTGCCGTTCTTTTTAAATTTATAACCACCCATTTCCTTCGGATATGCCGGCGGAATATATCCTGGTAAATAATACACCACATTTGGCGTTAACGTTGGGAATTGTGGTTGCAATTTATCCGTGTATGGCAAATGCATTTGCGTATACACATCTATTAATTGTGCTCTTGTATCTTCATGAATTGATTCGCCACTCAAATAATTGAATTGCCTTTTTTCATCATAACTAATTAAGTGTCCATTAACGTGATGAATTAATTTGCGTTGGTTCGGGACAAACTCTACAAAATCTATCAAAGTATCCTTGTCAATTTCATATGGAAATTTCATAATTAAAAAAGCATCTGTGCCATTTCCTTTAACAGCATAAGGTTTTTGTACTTTAATAACAAGATCAGGCCTTCCAAAATAAGAACCTGTGTAAAATGTTGGTGTTTTTGGCTCCGTTAAACTATCGCCACGTAAACAATTATTTTCTACCCATAATTTTAATAATTCAATTTCTGTTTTATTTAAAACTTTTTCTCCAATAAAATGAGAGTAGTTTACATCAGCCGGCCATGGAGGCATGTAGCCTATTTGCGTTACAAATTTAATTAGCTTTGCTTTTTTTATGGCATCCGCATAACTTAATAAATTAAAAGGACCGCTTTCGCCCGGACGGTGACAAGGTGTGCAATTTTTAAAAACAATGGGTGCAATGTGTTTACTCCAGGTAATTTCTTTTCCATTTAAAACAAGTTCTTCTTTATCAGAAGTTGGTGTGCACGAAAAAAAAATTGCCGCAAAGGCAAAAAGGCAAAAAGAAACACAAAGAAATGTCTTAGTGAAACTTACTGGCTTAGTGTTTTCGTGGCTAAAGATCAAAGGTTAATAATTATAATAGGGTGCTATCATTAAATAAACAATAACACCTGTTACGGTAACATATAACCAAATTGGATAACTAAAGCGTGTTAATTTTTTATGTTTCTCGCGTTGATCTGTTAAACCATAATAAAA
>JBDSFC010000557.1:0-4570 GCA_039919745.1 Bacteroidia bacterium
CATCCAAAAGAAGTAGAAATCTTAATTATTAAGAAATAATGGTAATTGGTTTAACAGGTGGCATAGGAAGTGGGAAAAGCACGGTAGCAAAGCTTTTTGAGATAATAGGGTGTGCTGTTTTTTATAGTGATACCGTTGCAAAAGAAATTTATTTTAATAACGATATCAAAGAACAGGTAACAGAACTTTTAGGCAAAGAAGCGTACATTTCTGAAAACGAGATCAATAAAAAGTATATCAGCTCTAAAATATTTTCAGATACTATTTTATTACATAAACTAAATTCTATTATTCACCCGGCTGTAATAAAACAGTTTGAGATCTTCAAGAATGAAAATAAAAACAAATTAGTCATTAAGGAAACGGCTTTGTTATTTGAAGCCAAATTAGAAGCACAGGTTGATAAAATAATTGTAGTGGCAGCAAAGGATGATCTGCGTATAAAACGCGTTATGGAGCGCGATGGGCTTAGCAAAGAAGAAGTACTTAATAAAATGAAAGCCCAAATACCTCAGGAAGAAAAGATCCAGAGATCTGATTTTGTAATAAATAATGATGAAGAGGAGTTTTTGATCAGCCAGGTTTTAGCAATACATAAAAAACTAAGTCATGCTTAAAAAAGATTATTTAGGAAGGCAGTTTGAAGAGTTTGGAAAAGTAATGGCCGTTATTCTAGGTTTTAAAAAATTGCAGGATTGGGATAAATTTGAAAAAGAAATAGCCGATGCTTCCAAAAAGTTTACTTCTCTTGAAATAAATCATTTAGAAAGTTTTACAAATGAGGGTTTTGAAAAAGAAATTCTAACCCATCCTACCCTAACACAGGCTCAAAAGAAAATATTAGCTGACCTGCTTTTTGAAAAATTAAATTTTTACGCTGCACAAAACAACGAAACAAATTACCAAAAGCTCAAAGAAAAATGCCTTTCTATTTATACACATATTCAAAATGATCAAACAGAAAATGAGTTTGATATGAATGTGCATTATAAATTGGAGATTTTAAAGAGATAGATCCTTATTTCTTCAGATCCCTTAAATTCCTTTCAATATATTTTTCAGATGGCAATAATGATTCCTGGATCCTTTTAGCATAGCGGATACTAGCCAATATCTCTGTTTGCTTTTCTTCAACCAAATGTTTTTGCTGCTGCGTTTCTCTTTCCTTTATTTCTATTAAACGTTTTTGATTTCGGATTATCCTGAAACGGTTAACCATAAACAAAGCAAATAAAGCTATCATGCTTAAACCGCCATATAAAGCATAACGCTGTGTTTTTTCTTGTTTAAATTGTGCTGCGATCACTTTTTTTTCTTCAACAGCCTTCACACTATCGGCTGTAAATTTTTTCTCGTATTCAAATTTAAATTCTTTTTTTATACTTGCTTTCCTGTTCTCCATGTTATCCAAACTATCCTGGAGATTGGTATAAAGCTCATGCATTTCAAGAGCCTGCATGCCTTTATTTTGTTGTTTATAAATATCATATAACAGTTTTGCAGATTTAGAGATCCTTTCCGGATAACCTAAATCTTTACTTATTTTAAGGGATCTTTCAGCATTTTCAAGTGCGGTACTATAGTTTTTTTGCATAAAATAAATTGCACCAATATTTAATAAAGATGATGAAACCCCATCTTTATTGCCAATTTCCTCTAATACATTTAAAGCCTTATTATAATACTCTAAAGCTATTTTAAAATCTTTACCGTTTTGATATGTTTTACCAAGACTGTTGTATCCTCTACTCATCCCAAGTTTATCATTTACATTCTCGCACATCTTTAAACTTTTTTCAAAATACATCCTGGCTTTTAAAGTATCTTTTCTTACTAAAAAAATACTACCCATATTTGAAAGTGATGTGGCAATCCCATTTCTGTTATTGATCTTTAAATTAATATTTAAGCTTTTTTGAAAATAATCGAGTGCTTTGTCGTATTCTCTTTGACGCTGATAAATAAAACCAATATTGTTCAGCACAGTGCCAACGCCATTCTTATCGTTAGCTTCAGAACGTAATTTTAAACTTTGATGATAATTATCAAGTGCCTTTTGCGTATTACCTAATTTATCATAAATATTACCAAGATTATTAAGACTGCTAGCCATTCCTTTTTTATTGTCAAGTTTTTCGCTGATTACAAGACTTTTATTGAAGTATTCAATACTCGACTCAACTTTGCCTTGATATAAATAAATAGAACCAATATTATTATAGCTATTTGCCATCCCAATTTTGTTTCCGGCTGCTTCGGAATTTTTAAGACTATTATCAAAATCAATAAGGGCCAGTTCCATATTACCATGCTGTTGCGCCATAAACCCCGATAGATTATAGGAAGATCCAAGCATTTTAAGAAAGAACTGTTTACATTCGGGAATTATATTTGGATCGTCAAGGTTTTTCTTTGCGATCTCGATAATTTGCTGATTATATTTAGGCCAGATATTATCATCTGTCTCCTCATCCATTACACCTTTAATAATTTTACAACGATCAGTATCGTGCTTCGCATTTTTTAAAGTGATTTTCAGGAAATTATCCGCTTTATTTTGAGAAATTGAAATGAAGCAATAAAATAAAAAAGTAATAAATATTATTTTCTTTTTCATTTCTAAGACCTAATCTATTAATAATAATTAATTAAAAAAGGATTTACTTCCATTAACCATTCCGATTACTTTACCTGCAAGTGTTTTGCCAAAGAAAGGAGAGTTTCTTGATTTAGAAAAGTTTGATTTTTCGGTTAAAGTAGTAGTATCTTTTGTAGAGAAGATAGTTAAGTTAGCCGCATTACCTTCTGCGATGATCGGTTTCTTCAATCCTAAAATACCATAAGCATTGTCTGACATTGATTTAGCTATTAATTCAATATTTTTATCCTTCAAGGCTTCTAAAGCGCACGAAAATGCTGTTTGTAAATTGATCATTCCAAAATCAGCCAAATCAAACTCAAGATCTTTACTTTCAACATCCTGTGGTAAGTGATCACTTACTATCACGTCTATCACTCCTGAAGTAATTCCATTTCTTAAGGCCAATACATCTTTTTTTGCACGTAAAGGTGGATTTACTTTATAGTTAGTATCAAATTCTGTTAGGCTTGTATCATCTAAAAATAAATTAACTGCTGCCACACCACAGGTTACATTTAAACCGTTTGCTTTTGCTCTTTTTAGTAGCTCAACACTTCCCCTGGTGCTTACAGTTGGTATATGAAGCTTGCCGCCTGTATATTCAAGAATTGCCAGGTTCCTTTGCAAATTAAGTTCTTCTGCCAGTACCGGAATGCCTTTAAGTCCTAAAGTTGTGGATACTTCTCCTTCATTTATCTGTCCACCGTTTGAAATGCTTTCATCATCACAATGTGTGACAATAAACGATTTAATATTTTCGGCATACTGTAACGCCCTCATGATCATTCCTGCGTCTTTAATGGCATGTTTATAATCACTGAAACCAACCGCACCTGATTTTTTCATATCATACATTTCGGCAAGGTCTTTTCCTTTTCCTTCAACAGTAATAGTTCCAAAGGGTAAAATGTTAACCAGTTTATTCTCTGTCTTGTTTATTATATATTCTATTTGTGATTTGTTATGTAAGGCCGGGTTGTTATAATTGTGTACGCATACAGAGGTAAAACCACCGGCAGCAGCTCCTTTAATAACAGTTTCTAAAGTTTCTTTATGTTCAAATCCCGGATCGCAGGATACGGCCTGCATATCCACCCAACCGTTCGAAACAAGGAGTTCATTTCCTTCGATCGTTTTTACGGTTCCTTTTGGTGTAATGGATTTTTTAATTTCAACAATAACACCACCTTCAATTAAAATATCTACCGTTTTATCATTAAACGGACTATTTTGAGCTAAGATCCGTGCTTGTTTGATCAATATATTCATATTCTTTTATTTTAAAAATCGTAATAAGGCTATTTCTATTCCCACAAACAATAATGTTAAGATAATAAATATTTTCCAGAGTTTTCTACCTTCCGCTCCTTGCCTTACCTGGCTTGTGATATCAGCTGTTGTATCTTCAATTAACTGAACGTTTTTAAAGCTTTTATCCTCTATTGTCTTTTTTAACTGATCGTTATTTAAACATAATAAATTTGATTCTTTTCTTGAATAATTAAACGCTAATGGAAGCAGTAAACTATTATTGCGCACTACTTCAAAAAATCCCGGCAAATTTACCTGGCGTTGAGTATATAAAGCAAGATTATTATTTAACGCTCTTGATTCAGGTATAACATCCAATTGCCCGTTAACCTGTTTTATGTGTGGTGGCTGATCTATTGATGTAATATCGTTTTTAATATTGATAACCACATTTGAACTTGCCTGGTATGACAAAGGGATTGATCGTAAACTACTAAAACATACCTGGTAAAAAGTAGGAACAAATAAAGCATGTTTAGAAAAGTTAGTGCAATTTTCAGTTAAGGGAGATGAGAACAAATAGATATTTGCATTGTTTTTTTTGCTGACACCAAATAAAGGGTCTGAATTTTGGAGTAATAGGATCGACTCAAAATCCATATTATTTGTTTTTACCAA
>JBDSFC010000054.1:0-10872 GCA_039919745.1 Bacteroidia bacterium
AGTAAAACAATAGATGCACCCGAAGTTTCAGGTGTTGCGCTTATAGGTCTTGGAATTGTTTATGGTTCTAAAGGAGAATTAAAAAACGCGATTGAGAATTTTAAAAGCGCTTTGAGTTTTTATGAAAAGGCCGGTGACAATCCAATGATAGCAACCTGCCTTTCAAATATTTCTACTGCAAGTGTACTTTTGGGGGATTTTCAAACCGCAATTGATGCCGGAATGAAAACAATAGCGATCCATGAAAAGGTAAATAACAAAAGTGGGTTAGCCGACGCGTATTGTAACATAGCAGATATTTATCTTAAAAGCGGCGATAATAAAAAAGCGATCGATTATGCGGAGAAAGGTTTAAAAATGGCAGAGTCAATTAAGAACACAGACCATTTAAAATTTGCATATGAGGTTATGGCTTTTGTTTATTCGAAAACAAAAAACCCAGAAAAAGCATTTGAGTTCCAATCAAAATATATTACCCTTCTTAAAAAAACCTATAACGAACAAAAATTAAAACAGATGCAAGAGCTGGAAGCAAAATACCAGAATGAAAGCAAACAAAGAGAAATTGAAGTACAGGAAGAGAAATTAAAAAATAAAGACCTGGTTATACAGCAACAAAAGAAGATCAACATTTCCATTATTATCGGCTTGGTACTTATTTCCTGCCTTGCTGTTTTTGCCATTATTAATTACCGTCAAAAGAAGAAAACAAATATTATTCTTTCAACTCAAAATGCTATTGTTGAAGCCAAACAAAAAGAAATTCTTGATTCTATCAATTATGCCAGGCGTATTCAAAAAACCTTACTGCCAAGTGAAAAGTATATTGAAAAAAGCATAAACAAATTAAAAGCATAATAAATTTTTGGTACAGAACTTTAAAATAAAAACATTTTTAATTGCAGCCTGGATGTTTTTATTCCTTGCTTGTAGTATTACGTTAAGTTATGGGCAAAAATACAATACAGATAGCCTGTTAAAGATCATAAATAAAACAACTGTTTCAGATACTGAAAAAGTTAATTCTTACGATAGGCTTATTGATGTATTACGTTGGGAATCGGTTGACAATGCTATAGGTTACGCAGAAAAAGGATTAGAACTTTCGCGAAAAATAAAATTTTATAAAGGAGAGAGTAACCTTACTACAGCTTTAGGAAGATTATTAAACCAAGCAGGCAAACCTGATAGCGCCGAAATATTATATGTTAAAGCTCTAAAACTCGAAAAAGAAAAAAACATTCTCGAAAGTGAAATTTATACTTTGATGGCTTATGGTGAGTTATGCAGAATGACCAGCAGGTATGATAAAGCACTAAATATTTTTGAGCAAATTGTTGAAAAATCAAAAAGCTATAAACTTCCAAAAGGCGAAGCTTCCGGTTTAAATGGCATTGGGATTATTAAACGCAGAAAAGGCGAGCTTCTTAAGGCGCTTGATTATTTTCAGCAATCTTTAACTATTTCGGATAAGATCGGCTATACATCCATGTATAATAATACTTTGAACAACATGGCCATTGTTTATGATGAAATGAAACAACCCTTAAAGGCTAAAGCAATTTATATTAAGCTAATACCAATATTGAGGAATGAAAAAGAAACTAAAATGTTGGTTAACACGTTAATGAACCTTGGCAACCTCTATATGAGCCAGAGCCAGGCAGACTCAGCTTTAATTTGCCTTAACGAAGCCTACGAATTGGCAGAAAAGCATGATCTTAAAAGGAGTTTTGGCTCCGCGGCATTAAATCTTGGCAACATTTATATTTATTATAAAAAATACCCGGAGGCGGAAAAGTATTTTATCCAATCATTAACTATTCGTCGTGAGATCAATGATAAATCGGGCGTTGCGCTTGCCATAAATAACTTATGCCAATTGTATAGTGAAATGAAACAATCGGTTAAAGCAGAAAAATTTATAATGGAAGCAATAGATATTAATGAAGAAGTTGGCGACTCATTGCAATTAAAAGATTCTTACATGAATGCTTCTGTAGTTTACGCAGATCTAAAGAATTTTTCCAACGCTTATAAATACAGGCTTTTATATGAAGAACTGGATAGCAAGATCTATAATTCAGAAAATAATCGCCTGATGAATGAGATGCAGGGTAAATACGAATCAGAAAAAAAAGATCAGCAAAATTTGTTGCTCAAAAAGGAAAACGATCTCTCTTCAAAAACGATTCGTCAGCAAAAATTGGTTACTTATTTTATTATTGGTGGATTAGCTCTTACAATTATTTTTGCCATTTTTATTTTCAGAGGATTAAATAGACAACGTAATGCAAACAGAATAATTTCTATTCAAAAACAAGAAGTACACGAACAAAAAGAGATCATAGAAGAAAAACAAAAAGAAATTTTAGATTCTATTCGTTATGCAAAACGTATCCAGTCCGCCCTACTCGCTAATAAAGAACTGTTTAATTTGCACATCCCAAATAATTTTATTCTTTTTAAACCTAAGGATATTGTAAGTGGCGATTTTTATTGGGCTACTGAACATAACAGTAAATTTTATTTGGCTGTTTGCGATAGCACCGGCCATGGCGTACCGGGAGCCTTTATGAGCTTATTAAACATGGGTTTTTTAAGTGAGGCCATTAAAGAAAAAAATATTGAAAAGCCAAATGAAGTATTTAATTATGTAAGAAACCGCCTTGTAAGTTCAATTAGTGAAGAAGAACAAAAAGATGGAATGGATGGTATATTGGTTTGTTTGGATAGAAAAACGAATCAATTAACCTATGCTGCAGCAAATATTGAACCTGTTCTAATTTCTAACGGGCAGATGATTCCTTTAGAAAAAGACAAGATGCCGGTTGGTAAAGGGGAAAAGCCGGAAGACTTTAAATTACATACGATCGATTACAAACAAGGAGATTCTTTGTATTTATATACAGATGGTTATGCTGATCAGTTTGGTGGTGAAAAAGGCAAAAAATTTAAATACCTGCAACTGGAACAACTTTTACTTGAAATATCAAAATCACCTTTACCTGTGCAATTTGAGAAACTGGAAAATAAATTCGAAGAATGGAAAGGCCAGTTAGAACAGGTAGACGATGTTTGTATAATTGGAATAAAAATATAAAAAAGCAAACGAGTCAGTTTATCCTGAGCTTGTCGAAGGAATGTTTGTATAAGTGGAATAAAAATTTAAATGAAAAAAATTGTTGTCATATTATTTTTAATTCAGGCTTTATTTATTAAGGCCCAGAATGACAATTCTTTATTTATCGATTCATTAAAACAAGCATTAAAAATTTCCGGGAGTGATACGCAGAAGATCTTTATTTTAAGCCATATCATTGATGGCATCCAGGATGATTATATCTGGATAGATTTTAATCGTGAGATGTTTGATTTAGCAAATAAAAATATTTCTAACAATCCGCACGACGAAAGAAGTAAACAGATCTTTTTTAAATCAAAATCAGATGCGTTAAGCAATTTTGGAACCTATTATGACAACAAAGGAGAAACAGATAGCGCAATTTTTTATTACATGCAAGCTATTGATATTGACAGAAAATTAAATAATAAAGTAAGTCTTGCAGAATCTCTTGAAAGCGCAGGTAAAAACCTTAATGTACTTGGAGATTATAATAAAGCACTTCAATTTTATAATGAGGCATTGATAATTGCGCTTGAAGAGAAGAATCCGAAAACATTGTCCAGAATATACAATTCATTAGGTTTGTTATATAGATTGCAAAAAGATAATGCAACTGCCTTATTATATTACAATAAGGCCCTGGCCATTCGAACTAAATTACACGATAAATTTGGCATTGGTGAAGTGTATATAAATATCGCAGGTATTGAGCCCGATCTTAGAAAAAAACTAGCTTACTATCAGAAATCATTGGCAATAATGAAAATTTCAGGACATAAAATTGCTATTGCTTCAGTTTTAAATAACATAGGTTCTACCTATCTGGAATTAAATAAGGCTGATACTGCTTTTATCTATTTTAATAACGCATTAAAGATCAGAAAAGAAGTTGATGACAAAACGGGTATGGCCAAATCGCTTACTTCGATCGCGAGAATATTATTCGATAATAAGAATTACGATGAATCTTTAAAACTTTTAACAGAAGCATATGAATTATCATTGATCATTAAAAATCCCGAATTAAAAATAATCATTACATCAAAATTAAAAGATATATACTTTTTGAAGAAAGATTACTTAAATGCGTATAAGATGCTTGCCATTTGTTCATCCGCTAAAGATTCGTCTTTTAATATCAATAAAGGAAAAGAATTTTACCGTCAAAAATTAAGATTTGAATATGAACACCAGGAAATTGTTAGGAAAGAGGAAGAAGCACGTAAGGAAGCAGAATTTAAAGCAAAAAGCAGGCAACAAAAGATCATTATATTTTCTTTTTTGTTCATTGTAATTATTATATCTGTCTTTTCATACTTTTTATTTTCAAGATATAAATTAACCCAACAGCAAAAACGTATTATAGAAAAACAAAAAAACGAAGTTGATATTAAACAAAAAGAGATCCTCGACTCAATTCATTATGCAAAAAGAATTCAAACAACTTTATTAGCACATAAAGATTTTATTGATGAAAATGTACCCAATAATTTTGTTTTATTTAAACCAAAAGATATTGTGAGTGGTGATTTTTATTGGGCTGGTAAAAAGAATGAACGTTTTTATTTTGCTGTTTGTGACAGTACCGGCCATGGTGTGCCTGGTGCTTTTATGAGTCTATTAAACATTAGCTTTTTAAATGAAGCTATCAATGAAAAAAACATTTTAGAGCCGAATAAAATATTAAATCACGTTCGGAATCAGTTAAATCTTAATATGGATGGTGGTTATGACGGCATGGATGCGATTCTTATCTGTATTGATAAATCATCTGGTGGCATCACATATGCCGCAGCAAATAATCAACCCATTTTAATTAGTAATTCAAAGTTAATAGAACTGCCAAAAGATAAAATGCCGGTTGGCCGTGGTGAACGAATAGATAGTTTTTTATTACAAACCATTAATGCAAAAAAAGGCGACGTTTTATATCTATATACTGATGGTTATGCCGATCAATTTGGCGGACCAAAAGAAAAGAAGTTCAAATACAAACAATTAAATGATCTTTTATCTTTCATTTCTTCTGATACTATGGAAGAACAAAAACAAAAACTGGAAGTTGCATTTGAATCTTGGAAAGGTAGCCTTGAACAAATAGATGACATTTGTATTATTGGTATTAAGATCTAAAAAAATGAAAAATTGCACTTATAAAATAATTATTACGTTTTTCATTACTCTAATGGGAGGATTTGCATTTACGCAAAATACAAAGCTTGATTCTTTGCTCAATAGTTTAAAAAATAATAGTAAAGACGATTCATTAAAGGTAAACAGCTTTCACGATATAGGCACTGTTTACTATGATAACGCACGTTACGATTCTGCAATGATCTATTATGGTAAGTGTCTTTTATTAGCTCAAAAATTAAATTTAAAGCTTGACCAGGCAAATTCGCTGGTAAATATTGGCCTTATTTATTTTAATCAAAGTAACTATCCTAAAGCGCTAGACTACTTCACGAGGTCACAAAAAATTTACGAAGAGTTACATGATAAGGTCGGAATATCAAGATGTGTGAATAATATTGGGCTTATATATGACACACAAGGTAGCTATTCAACAGCATTAGAATATTATACAAGATCGCTTAAAATTGACGAAGAACTACAAGATAAAGATGGGATTTCAGGAGACCTTTTAAACATTGGCTCAATTTATGAAACGCAAAAAGATTATGTTAAAGCATTTGAATATTATAATAAAGCCTTAAAATTAAAAGAAGAGTTAAATGACAAGGAAGGTATTTCGTCCTGTATCACAAATATCGGCCTCATTTACGATGCTCAAAAAGATTATGAACGCGCATTGCAATATTTGAGCAGATCTTTAAAGCTGGATGAAGAATTAGGTAATAAAGAAGGTATAATCCTGGATTTGGTGAATATAAGCGACATCAATTTTACTTTAAAAAATTATAAACTGGCTAAAGAACTGGCTCAAAAAGTTATTACGTTATCCAAAGAGATCCATGCATTAAATAATGAACGTATGGGCTATGAGATCTTATCAAATGCAGAAGCCGCTTCAGGTAATTATAAAGAAGCATATGCAATCCATGTCAAATTTAAACAGCTCACAGATAGTATATTTAATATCGAAAACAGTCACCAGTTAAGTGATACAAAAATTAATTTTGAAGTTGAGAAAAAAGAAGCTGAATTAAAAATTAAATCAGAAGCACAGATCGCTATTAGCCTTGAAGAAAAAAAACGTCATCAGCTCATTATCTATATCATCATTGGCATTCTTTCAATAATAACTGTTTTTACTTTTGCCTTATTTAAAAAATTCAAACAAACCAATAAGCAAAAAGAAATAATTGAATTAAAAGAAAAACAAACCCAGAATCAATATATAATTATTGATGAACAAAAAAGACTTGTTGAGGCAAAACATAAAGAAATAACAGATAGTATTCATTATGCAGAACGGATACAGCGTAGTTTTTTGGCGAGCGATAAATTATTAAAGAAAAATCTAAAAGATCTCTTTATCTTTTTTCAGCCAAAAGATGTTGTGAGTGGTGATTTTTATTGGGCGACTGAGCATAACGGTAATTTTTATCTTGCCGTTTGCGATAGTACAGGCCATGGTGTTCCAGGTGCATTTATGAGCCTATTAAATATGTTCTTTTTAAGTGAAGCGATTAAAGAAAAAGATATTTTAGCACCAAACGAAATTTTAAATCATGTAAGGAACCGTTTAATTGAACATATTTCGCAGGATGGTGCCCAGGATGGTATGGATTGTATCTTGATATGTATAAACAAAGCAGAAAACAAGATCACCTACGCTGCTGCTAATAATGCACCAATTTTGATACGTGATAATAAAATGATCGAATTGCCAAAAGATAAAATGCCGGTGGGCAAAGGTGATAATATGTCAACATTTACCTTACACCAAGTTGATCTTAAAACAGAAGATACATTATACCTTTATACAGATGGTTATGCAGATCAATTTGGGGGACTTGAAGCTAAGAAATTTAAATCACGTCAATTAAATGAATTTTTAATTTCAGTTTCTGAAAAGCCAATAAGCAAACAGGCAGAAATATTAAATAACAGATTTATTGAATGGAAAGGTGACCTGGAACAAATAGATGACATTTGTATTATTGGAATTCAATTATAATTATTTTACTTTAAGATCAATGGAAACTGAGAACGAAAATATTGAAGAGCAGATAAAGTATATTGATGAAATGAACCTCAAGATATGGAATTTAAGAGGTTCTCCTGAATCAGAATTCGATGCGCTTACTGTCGGAAAAGAAATCCTTGAAAAAACAACCATTTTAAATTACACGTTTGGCAGAGCTTTAGCCCTTTTAAATTTGGGTATGGGCAATTTTATCGTTAATAATGAATTTAATAAAGCAGTAGAACAAATTAACGAAGCACTTTCTATTTTCAGGGAGCAGGATGATAAAAAATGGATAGCGAATGCTTTGATCACACTGGGCATAGTAAATAATACCATTGGTAAAACAGAAGATGCTTTATATAGCACTTTAAGAGGCATTACTTATTATGAGAATGGCCAGAATGAAGGCGCCGAAAAAGTAATGGCCTATTATATTTTAGGAACCATTTATAAGGACCTGAAAAAATACGATGAGGCTGAAAAAAATTACCTGATAGGTATTGCTAACCCGGTTGGAAATAGTACCTGGTTTGGCCGTATATTTCTTGGCTTATCTACTATTTATCTTGTTAAAGAAAAATATGACGAAGCTATAAAGATGACGCGTAAAGGCCTTGATATTTTAAAGGCCGATAAAAACAAAATTGGAGAAAGCCGCGCTTTAAATGACCTGGGGATCATTTATAAAAAACAAAAAAAATACGATGAGGCCCTGGTTTATTTTTTAGAAGCATTACAAATACGAGAAAGTCACCAGATCGTTCGCTTTGCAGTTTCAAGTTACATTGAAATATCTGCTTTGTATAATGAAATGGGAGATTTAAAAGAAGCAATCAATTATTTAAAGAAGGCAGAAACAGTTGCTAGCGAAATTAAATTTCAGGTAAAACTTGCTCAAATTTATCAGCAGATCGCTGAGATATATAAAGCACAGGGAGATCATCAACAAGTATTATTTTATTATGAAAAATTAATGAAGGTGAATGAAGATCTTTATCACCAGGATACAGAAGACAAGATCAACTCACTTACAAAGGAATTGGTTAAAGAAAAAGAAGCAGAAATTGAGCGTATAAAAAATGTTGAACTTAAAGCCGCCTATGATACTATTGAAATTAAGAATAAAGAGATTCTTGATTCTATAAATTATGCAAAGCGCATACAATTTGTTTTATTAGCGAATACTGAAATCCTAAAAGCAAATTTAAAAGAGCATTATGTCTTTTTTAAACCTAAAGATATTGTTAGCGGAGATTTTTACTGGGCAACAAAAAAAAATGATAATTTTTATCTGGCTATTTGTGATAGTACAGGGCATGGTGTGCCGGGCGCGTTTATGAGTTTATTAAACATGAGTTTTTTAAATGAAGCCATCAACGAAAAAAATATTCTTGAACCAAACGAAGTATTCAATCATATTCGTAAAAGACTTATTTCTCATATGGATGGTGGACGCGATGGGATGGATGCTATTTTGGTTTGCTTCAATAAAAAAAACAATACACTCACCTACTCTGCTGCAAATAATACGCCCATTGTAATAAGAGAAAATAAAATATTGGAAATGCCTTTTGATAAAATGCCCATTGGCAAAGGCGAAACAAATGAAAGTTTTAAAAACCATTCCGTTAAGCTTGAAACTGGCGATAATTTATATCTTTATACTGATGGTTATGCGGATCAGTTTGGCGGGCCAAATGGCAAAAAATTTAAGTGTAAACCTTTAAATGAAATGTTACTTTCTATTTCAAAAAATAAAATGGAAGAACAGGTTAAATCCCTGGAACAAAAATTCATGGATTGGAAAGGTAATCTTGAACAAGTTGACGATGTTTGCATAATTGGAATAAAAATATAGTAATGCAAACGAGTCAGTTTATCCTGAGCATTTCGACTCCGCTCAATATAAACTCTGTCGAAGGAATGTTTGCATAATTGGGATAAAAATTTAATGTTAAAATTAAGATACATACTTGTTTTTTTACTTGGTTTCATTATTGAGAACAGCTTCTCGCAGGATTATCATGCAAGGGATTCTATGCTTCAAATAGCCGAAAGCAAACATGATACTTTAAAAATTAAAGCTCTGAATAATATTGCAAGTTTTTATTCAAGGATTGATCTTGATTCGGTTTTGTCCTATTCGAAAGAAGCTTTGGATAGCTCAAAAAAGATCAATTACAAAAGAGGAATGGCCCAGGCCTATTCAAATATTGGAATGGTATACAATGGTAAGGGTGATTATTCGCAAGCAACAAAAAACTTTTTTTTATGTATAAAATTAAGGGAAGAAACAAATGATAAAAAGGGGTTAGCAATAGTGTATTCAAGAATTGCAGATGTTTTTATGAAAAGCCATAAAGTGGATGTTGCTATTCAATATGAGCGTAAATCTTTAAAGCTGTCAACCGAATTAAAAAGCCAAAGCGGTCTTGCTTTTTCTTATAATAATTTAGGAAATATGTATCTTCAACAAAAAATGATGGATAGCTGCCTCATCTATTTTGAAAAATCATTAAAAATAAAAAAGACGTTAAATGATCCCGGTACCGTTGCAACAACACTTGGTAATATGTCTTCTGCATATGTTATTAAAGGTCAATTAAAAGAAGCTTTAAAGTATATTCTTGATGCCATTAAAATATTAGAGGATAATAATCTTAAACATAATTTGTCAGGTAATTATCATAACCTTGGTACGATCTATACCGAATTAAAAAACTATAAAGCTGCTGCCATTTACTTGAATAAGAGTATGGAATTAGACCTGAAAACACGGGCAAAAGCAAAACTCGCAGAGGATTATTTACAATTATCATTCTTGCATGAAAAAATGCAGGATTATAAGAACGCACTAGAGTATAATAGAAAATATACGGAAATGCGGGATTCAGTTTTAAATGAAGATAGTAATCAGCAATTGGCTGAGATGGAAACAAAGTATCAAACCGATAAAAAAGAAAAAGAGAATTTATTGCTTCAAACACAAAATCAATTATCAAGAGAAACTATCCGCCAACAAAATATTATGTCCTATTTTACAATTGGAGGTTTTATTATTGTGTCAATTGCCGGTTTATTTGTTTACAGAAGCTATCGCCAAAAACAAAAGGCGAACATTGAGATATTGGCGCAAAAACAAACAATAGAATTAAAACAAAAAGAGATCCTTGATAGTATTCGCTATGCTAAACGTATTCAACAATCTTTATTACCTACCGAAAAATATATTGATAAAAATATAAATGGTTCAGTAAAGAATAACCTATGAGGAAAATTATTTACTTTTTATTTCCTGTTTTTTTGCTTTATAACTTCTGTTATTCTCAGGATCGTAAAATCGATTCATTAAAAAAAGAACTCACTTTTGCCAAAGAAGGTATCAATAAATTATTTATTCTTAATACGCTTATAGAATCTATTAATGAAGATGAAGTTTGGTCGAATTATAATGATATTCTTGGCTTGCTTTCACAAAAATTAATGCTTAGTGAAGATCCTGTTGTTAAATTAAAAGCTAAAAAATATTATGCTGATTTTTTAAACAATAAAGGTTACATCAACAATAACCTTGGTGATATTGCTACAG
>JBDSFC010000056.1:0-3251 GCA_039919745.1 Bacteroidia bacterium
CTTTTTTACCGATACTTCTCTCAGCTGCACCCGGATGTGGACCATGCGCAATTCCTGCTGGATGCAATGAAATATTCCCTGGTTTCACATCATTTCTACTCATAAAATCGCCATCTACATAATATAAAACCTCATCACTATCAATGTTACTATGATTGTATGGTGCCGGAATAGCGAGCGGATGATAATCGTAAACGCGCGGACAAAAACTGCACACTACAAAACTATTGGTTTCAAAAGTTTGATGCACCGGCGGCGGTTGGTGTACGCGGCCTGTAATAGGTTCAAAATTATGAATAGAAAACCCCCATGGGAAATTATAACCATCCCAACCTACAACATCAAAAGGATGTGTTGCATAAACGAACTCATGCATCATACCTTCTTTTTTTATCTTCACAATAAAATCACCTTTTTCATCGTGGGTTTCTAATTGGGTTGGCAATTTATAATCGCGCTCGCAAAATGGTGAATGTTCTAATAACTGACCTTGCGAATTTTTATACCGCTTTGGCGTGTAATACGGTGAATGGCTTTCACAAAATAACAAACGGTTATCTTTTGTTTCAAAATGCATTTGATAGATCATTCCACGTGGAATAATTAAATAATCACCATACTCAAACTCAATATTTCCCATAAAGGTTTTTAAAGTTCCTTTTCCTTTATGGATAAATAATAATTCATCGGCATCGGCATTTTTATAAAAATAGTTTGTTTGACTTTCTGTTGGTGCTGCTAATCCAATAGCACAATCGCTATTGATCAAAAGTGTTTTACGACTTTCTAAAAAATCGGCAACCGGTTTAATTTCAAAACCTTTTAGTAATAAAGCTTTTATGTTTTTACCAATGGCAATTTTTGGTTCAACAGAATAACTCTTTAAAATTTCTTTTACCTGCGTTGGCCTGTGCGTATGATATAGCAAAGAATCCATTCCTGAAAAACCTTCTGTTCCAAAAAGTTGTTCATAATAGTAGTTTCCTTTTTCGCTTTTAAAAACGGTATGTCTTTTTTGCGGTATTTTTCCTAGTTTATGATAGATTGGCATGGCAAATTTTTTAAATTATTTTGAAGTTTTTGCTTTTACGTGAACTCTCTGATCCATTTTTAATTGTTGGGTGGCCGCTAAAGCTGTTTGAATAGTTACGGTAACCCTGAATTGTATCTTATCATTAAAAATATATTCTTTAATATTTACGTCCTGAAGGTCCATACCAAAAGATGAAACGTTTTGAGGGATACTTGTTTTGGTTGCTATTAGCACATCCCCAAGGTCCGACGTTTTTATATAAACACTTAAAGATTTCAAAAAGTTTAAATTTCCATTGGCTACCGAAAGATCAAATTTGGTCATTTTAATTTCATCTACGAGATTCTGAACTGTTTTTTCGGATGTAAATTTGTTTTTAGAATCGGTATTAATATCAGGCGTTGTAAAGTCTGCCGGTACATTAACCGTTATGCTTGACGAAGGAATGGTAAGTGTTGAACTGTAATCAATATCAAATTCAGTAATTTTATTTTTTTTGCACGAAATGTTCATGCATACTGTTAATGCTAAAACTATTATTGATGTAATTATTTTTCTCATAAAACTATTTGTAAATATAAAAAAAACACTGAAACAATAAGCCTACCCTCATGCGGGTATTTTTTATTTTAAATGTAGATTGTTTTTTATGATCTCTTTTAAATTTGGTCTTAAACGGCTTTTATAAACTGCTAAACACTCCGGACCATTCTTAATCCTTCCTTTTCTTAAGGCGCGTTGTTCTTTAATTGGTAAAGCTGCTATTGTAACACATTCGGGCGTACAACAGCCGTTCATTTTTTCAGCACAATCATCGCATTGTATAAATAATAAATGACAATCATCATTCTTACAATTTACATGCGTATCGCATGGTGTGCCACATTGATGACATTCGCTTAAAATATCATCTGTGATCCGTTCACCGATACGCTCGTCAAACACAAAATTAACGCCCTTAAATTTGCTTTCTAAGCCTTGCTCTTTTATTTCCTTTGCATATTGTATAATGCCGCCCTGCAAGTGGTTTACATCCTTAAAGCCTTTATGCTTAAAATAGGCACTGGCTTTTTCGCAACGAATGCCGCCAGTACAATACATTAATATTTTTTTATCTTCCTGTCCGTTCAAATGATCAATTACCAAAGGTAATTCTTCTCTGAATGTATCAGCATCAGGTGTAAAAGCGCCTTCAAATTTTCCGACTTCACTTTCATAATGATTGCGCATATCCACAACAATTGTGTTTGGATCGTTTAACGCTTCATTAAATTCAACTGCGTTTAAATATTTACCGGTGTTTGAAGGATCAAAATCCGGATCTTTAATACCATCCGCTACTATCTTTTCTTTTACCTTAATTACCAATTTATAAAACGATTTGCCATTGCCATCTACAGCATGTTTAAAGGGCACGCCCTTAAACTCGGTCAATTGATTTACATGTGTTACAAAATCCTCCCAGGCAGCCACAGGCACGCTCATTTGCGCGTTAATTCCTTCATGGGCAATATAGATCCGTCCAAAACAGTTCCAGCTGCTCCAGGTTTTAAATAACTCGTCTCTTAACGCTTGTGGGTTTGGAATATTTACATAACGGTAAAACGAAATGGTTTTACGCTCTATGCTTTCTTCTTTTAAACGTTGCTTTAGAACGTCTTTATTCTCTCTGTTTACTAATAATGCCATGCTGATAAAAATAATTGCAATTTATATTATCATTTGTATTTATAATTTTGTGTTTTCGCTTGCGTACCGTACATTGTACCCAGTTTCAAAAATTATAATTACGTTTGTAAAGATACAAAATTGTTTGCTAACTAATAACTGATCTAAATCATGTCAACTAAAAACGAAAAAGTTTTAATTATTGGCGCCGGAGGCCAAATTGGTGTAGAATTAACGGCTGAGCTTTCTAAAATATATGGTGCTCAAAATGTAGTTCCCTCCGACCTTAAAGCGCCTGCAAAAAAAACAGAAAATCCATTCGAGGTTTTAGATGCTTTAGATGGAAAGGCGCTTTTTGAGATCGTAAAAAAACATGGCATTACGCATGTTTATCATCTTGCAGCCATGCTTTCTGCTACCGGCGAGCAAAATCCAATGTTTGCCTGGAAACTGAATATGGAAAGTTTATTTCATGTTTTGGAATTAGGAAAAGAAAAACACATTAAACAAATATACTGGCCAAGTTCTATTGCTGTTTTTGGCCCAACCA
>JBDSFC010000107.1:0-9890 GCA_039919745.1 Bacteroidia bacterium
AGATCCTAAGTCTGGTGCGGCTGCCATTACGCCACACCCGCAGTTTAGGAACGGTAAAGATAGGGCTTTTTTTAAACTCAGCAAAAAATAGCTTAGTTTTTTTGGATCACAATTTTTTCAATAAAATAGCCACTTTCAGAGCTAATTGATAAGAAATAAATGCCATTATTTAACCTCGAAAGGTCAAGCAATGTTGTATTTCCAACCTGGAAAAGGCTTTCGATCAGCACGCATCTTCCCATAAGATCAAGTGCTTTGATCTCGTATGTATTTACAGCTTTCGAACTGTTCAGATACAATAAACCGTTTGATGGATTTGGATAAATGGATAAATATGTTTTTTCAGAATTTTCTTTTATCCCTACGGTTTCTGAATTAGTGGTTACTTTTTCTTTTACCACATTTAAAACCGAACGTTGATTTGGATCAGCATCGTATTCCGCTAAAAATCCAACGATATATATATTGTCTGCATTATATTTAGTGATGCCATTTGTTGGAGTTGGTATAGTTAATGTATAACTCTGTTGGTATGATTGGTTTTGGGTTCCGCCGGTTGTGGGAATTAAACCGGGATTACCAAATGAACCATCAAATGAATGAATTAAAGTATTTTGATGCTGGAACTTGCCGCCGTCTAAAACATAAGTGGTATACGTTGGCGAATAATATCCTTTTAAATAATAAGGCGACCATGGCACATTATAATAATTATTTAATTGATTATAACCATTCACTGTTGTATCGCTCCAAAGACCATGTACATTATTTTCTGTCAAATAAGCATTCAAACGAAGGTCGCCTTTTACATCACCAACAAAATCGGCCTTTACTGTAAATGATAATTGTTTTGTGCCGGAATTATATGTTTTATTAATAATAGAGATACTTGCCGGCGAAATAGTTTTTAATTGTTTAGCAACCAAATAACCATAATAAGGACGTGTTGCAGCTATGGTAGCAGGAAAAGAAGAATAGGTTCTGTCGAACATCGCTGTGGCTGAATTTTTTTTGTAGGCTGATAAAATTCCACCTGAATTAGCTTCTTTTAAAGAATCAAGATCATGTACATTCACAACAATAACTGAATCATTTTGAAGTGTTGAAATTTTGTGCGCAGCATCTGAACATTCACCGTCAAAAGCATTTACGAACTGCTCAACCAAAACTGATTTTTTTGGCGCAGTGCTTTGTACAGTTATGTATTTAAAAACAGTATCATTCAATTGATTTTGATCCTGGATATTATTTACAGCACTGAGCCATACCTTTAATTTATAATTGCCTGCAACTGCAACGGAATATGGAAGAGGGAAAGTATTTAAATTGTTTTGTAAATAAGCGAGGCCGCTTGAAAAATTAAAAACCTGAGAGTTAACAGATGAATTACCAATTGTATAATTTAATGTAATGTTATTTATTGTTGAAGCAGCAATATTTGATAAGTTAACTTTTACGGTATCAGATGTATTTATAAGTACATATTTTGGCGATTCGATAGTTGTAATTGCTGCATCGAGATTATTTGTTAAGGTCTTTACTTCAATATCATCCAGCCAGATCTGAAATTTATTTGTTGAATTATTTCTGAAAGCAAAACGTAATGTTTGTCCCACAAAACTTCCAATGCTTACTGATCGTCTTGTCCATGTTCCATTTTCAGTTCCGGTTGTAAATAATTGGTCACCTGTAGAAAAATCTCCGGGGGTTAAGGTACCGGTTTTATTTGTGCCATATACATAATAACTTTCCGGAAAGTTAGCGTCAGCGCTTTTTGCCAGCCAGGTTAAAACCGTATTGGCGGTAATGTTTGAAATTGGTGGTGTAATTATCGACCTGTCAACAGTTACAGTAGAAACAGTGTCTAGCCAACTATTACCAACTAAAAACGTATCATTTTCTGCCGCATTATAAAGTACTGCCCAAGCTACAGTTTTAAGGGCCGGCACATTAAATGGTTTGTTAGGATTAATTGTTGAACCTACATTATTATTAAAGCCATCTGAAAGAATGCTGAATAAAGTTGGTGTTGTGGTGTATTGAACAGAACTCGAAGTGGTAGTATAGGTTTGCAAACTTAAATTCCCAAAACTATTACTAAATAAAGTTTGCGAAAACAAATGAGTCGTTGAAATTAAAAGTGCGATAACTATAAAGGTCTTTTTCATTTTATTCTTCTATAATAATTCTGTCTTTACCATCAAAAAAAGGTGCTTGTATACTTACTACCTTTAATGGTTCTTTACTTGTTGTTTTTACGGAGTGAATGGTGTTTTTTGGAATGAAAACAAGATCGCCTTTTTTTAATTTGAATGTTTTATCTCCCAAGCTCATACGCCCTTCTCCCTCCATTACAAAAACATGTTCGCTGTGATATTGGTGTTTGTGTGGCTTTACATTATTTTTAATGATAATGCAAAAACTACTGACCAAGCTATCGTTAAATAATATTTTATTAAAAACGTTCTCTGTTTTAGCCGGTAATTTAACCGTGTCTAAATTAACAACGGTTTGCGACCTGACAGAAAAAAAGAACGTTATAAAAAATATTAAGATCCAAAAGCGCATTAATGTTTAGTAATTGGTTGCGATGCCGCCACACTTGTTGCAGGTACTTGCCCTAACATTTGAGGTGTTAACATTGGCATTACCCTTTTCACTTCCTGGTAGTTTGGATTTAACTGTAATGCACGGTCCCAACATTCTTTTGCTTTAATATATTTTTGGCTGTTGAAATACGCGCCTCCTAAATTATACCATCCTTCGGGATTGTATGGATCAAGTAAAGTACATTTTCTGTAAGAAATAGCAGCAGAATCCATACGGCCACGGTTAAATGACGTAGCGCCCCTATTCTTAAGATCATTATAATAAACAATATAATAATTTCTTAAGTAAGGATTGTTTGGATATAAACGTTCAGCATTTTTCCAGTAATAAAGCGCTTCGAAATCTTTTCTTAATTTAAAATACGCTAATCCTAAATTCAAATAACCGTTTACGTAACGAGGATGCAATTCAATGGCATGTTTTAAGAAGCCAATACCTTTGTATAGAGCGGCATCTCTTTTCGAAGCATAACCACCGGCTTTTACTTCTTCATCACTAATATGTAATGTTCCGTTGTAATCATTGTAACGAGTAGAATCCTGGCCAACTACCTGGATTCCTGTAATTTCTTTTGTATCTGCAAGATCTACCCAACGTGCGCCTGCATTACCAAGTACCAATACAGAATTAGGCATTGTGTTTACATCCTTTAAGAATAAAGTAACATCATTCTTCCAGTCAAAATTACGTTCCCATGTTTTGCAACCGAATAAGAAACCAACTACTAAAACAATTGTAACTAATACAACTCTTCTTGCGTTGATAGCAACAGTAGAAAGTTTTTCGAAACCCTGTAAAATAAAATAAGCTGCGGCAATACAGAAACCGATATTAGAGTGAAAGATCAAACGTTCACCCATCGTAGCTCCAATATCCATTAACACGTTACCGATCAGCAATGCAAAAACAATATAGGTCATTGCTGCAAAACCAAGAATGTGTTTTTTCAAAGTGTATTTTATTGCAACAACTACAATACCAACATGTAATACTATTGCAACAATAAAATCCCAACTTGTAAAATGACGGTATTCAATTGTGTTATAAGAATAATCAGAAGATAATGGATGTGGGAAACACTGCAACCAGAAATATTTTAATAACACATAAGCTTTTGTACAAAAACGTTCTTCGCCATTAGCCAATAGATATGGATTATTCAGGATCTCTGTATCAGGCACACCTGGCTTTAATTTTACAGCCATTAAACGCATTCCTAAATAAAATAACATCACAAAATAAAACCAACCCATTAATTTATTAAAGTTGTTCTTCTTATTTGTGCCCAGCATGAAAATACCAACGCCAATAAATAAGAAAGGAAATAACCAAAAAGATTTAATCGGCTTTGCGCCTGGTAATGCATGCATGTCATAATCACGTTTCAGGTAAAGCATTAAAAACGCACAAGCAACAAACGCTGCGCCCATATAAATGGTTTGCTTAAATTCTTTTGTTTTAGAAAAGGTTTTAATATCAAAATCATTTTCGGTGAAAGTATAAACCGCTAACGGAACAAGGATCAACAACATGATACCATATTCTTTTGAAAGCAATGCAAGCAGGAACATAAAAGCCGCCCAAAAAAGATCGAGTGGTTTCTTGCTTTCCATATACTTGAACGAGTAGAGGAAGGTGAGTGAAATAAAGATCAATGAAAAGATCTCATCACGACTTTTTACATTGGCAATTGCTTCTGAATGGATAGGATGCATTGTAAATAATAATGCTGCTAAAAAAGCAAGATCCTGATTGGTACGGAAAAAATAACGGGAGAAAACTAAATATAAAAATACACAGCCTAATGCAAATGTCCAGATGTTATTAAAGTGACGCACATTGGCTTTATACACCTGGCAATCTACTTCATTAAAAACACCATCTATATTTAGATCTTCGTCAGAATCATTTTTAAAATTCTGATTTGTATCCCAGCAATTATAACATTCGTTTTGTTGCGCCATTCCATCACCATTAAGATCCACAAAATCATTGTATTCATAATTGGTTTCTGGTCTACCACATGGTGAAGTAAAATTAACAAGACCTTTATCCAACACTCCGTTCTTATTGGAGTCTTCGACTTTGAGATATAAACCCGTTCGATAGGAGCCCATAAACTCTTGTTCAATAGCAAAACTGATAACGGATAGCGGACGATAACGACCACCGGCTAATTGATCTGTTGCACACATTCTGCGATAAAAACTTTCGTAGGCATCTTTAGTTAAAATACCTTGAATACCTCTGATACCTTTAATTACGTGATCGTTTTGGTGAATGATGATACCATCATCCAAAGCGTATTCGCCATTAATTGAAGTAATATAAAATGTAAATCCCACAACACCAATTATGATCATGGCCATTTTGTGGGTTAAAAAAGTAAAATACTTAAATGTTTGAGATAACTCAGGAAACGTTGGTTGCTTTAGCGCTTTTGTTGGTTGTGCCATAAATTAAAAATATCTGCAAAATACAAATATAAACGCAAATAGATTGCAAAAAAAATATAAAATGCCCTAAGGGTACAAGATTTTTTACTATTTTGCTATTGTTAATGCAAAAAGGCAAAATTTATTACATCCTCTTGGTGTTTAGCATTTTTTTAATGCTGGGTACATTTTTGTTAAACAATCATTTTTCATTTTCGGTTAACCAAATTGCTCAAAATGCAGCAAAAAAAATTGACGAAAAACAAGTGCTTTCAAAAAACGCACTCGCCGATATGTTAAATGATAGTTTAAGTAAAAAACGAGTTGCGTTCGAAGAACTTTTTAAGAAGGAAAGCATTGGTCTTTATTACTTTAAAAATGACAGCCTTATTTATTGGAATAATGCCCAGATCCCTCTTACATACGACAAAAAGGCGTTTGAAAAAGATTTTGGAATTGCCAGGTTAAAGCAAGGTTATTACCTTTATTTTAAAGCTCAAAAGCAAGAGCAATTAGGCCTCGCTATTTGTTTAATAAAACCAAATTATGATCTTCAAAATAACTATTTAAAGAACGATTTTAGTAAGTGGACAGGTATACCAAAAGAATTGGAAGTTGCAGAAACCGGCGTAGCAGAAAATGCAGTTTATTTAAACAACGAAAAATTATTTTTTCTCTCCGGAAATGAACTTCTCTATCACTCAAGTGTAATAAGCAATATTTGTTTTGTTTGCTTTTTAATAGGCTTTATCATTTTTTTGATCTCTGTTTTATTAATTGTAAAAATAAAACCACAAAGCAATAGTGTTTTTGTGTGGCTGGCAGTTATTCTTATTTTCAGACTGTTAATGATCTGGCTTAAATGGCCTGCATTCTTTTATAGAAGCGCGTTATACGATGTTCAATTATTTGGTAACGCGCAATCGCACATAAACTCTTATTTGGGCGATATTTTATTTAACGCTATTATTTTACTATTTATAAGTGTGTTTCTTAACATTAAGATCCAAAAAACAAATAGCAAATTATTTAACTACATAAGTGTTTTTGTTCTTTGTGTTTTTATTGGATTTTCTGTAGTTCAGTTTAACAATGCTATTATTAGTTTGGTAAGTAATTCAACACTTAATTTTGATTTTCTGAGCATTTTTAGCATAAAATTTCCGGCATTTATTGCCTTGTTTACTTTAACCTGTTATTGTTTAGCGGTTTTTGTTTTTATACACAAATTAACTTCTTTTTTTATTGGAAAATTTACACAAGATCTGTTTGTTTTCACAGCTTTGATCTTTGTCATTTGTTTAATTATTCATTTGGGATACAGTTATATCAAGCTTTTCGAGAATTATTGGTTATTAATATTTGCAGTGCCGATTTTTATCCTTAGAAAACTCGATTTTTCAAAAAACTCTCTCGGGTTGGGATTGCAGATTTTGATAATGTCTGTTATTACTTCTTTATTTTTTAATTTTTATATCAATCAAAATCAAAAATCCGATCTTAAAATTTTATCTTTTAATTTAAGTGAAAGAAAAGATGCGATTTTAGAAAGTGAGTTTGCTACCATTCCTGAAAAAATAATTAACGATGAGAAATTAAAAGTACTGATAGAATTTTTACCTAACAGCGAAAAAGAAGTTGAACAATTATTAAAGCAAAAATATTTTGGCGGATATTTTAACCGCTATAACGTTGAAATTTCCTTATTTGATAAGGATTGTAAGCCTTTACTTTCACCTAAAGACCCTATACTTTTAAATGAAGGTTTTTTTGAAGATCAAATAAAATATAAAGAAACTGATTCTATTTCCAAGAATTTCTTTTTCATTACTAAACACAAAAAAAATTCGCGATACATCGGAAAAATCTCGTTGACCGCAAAAAATTTATACGTGCGTTTGGAACCAAAACAATTTGAAGAATTGGGAAGTTTTCCGGATCTTTTATTGGACCAATCACAACAAAAACCAGATAAGTTAAAAAAATTCAGTCACGCTGTATACCGCTCTGGGCAGATCGCCAGTCGCTATGGCGAATTTAATTACCCGTATTTTAGTAATGATTCTTTAGCGCTTTCAAAATCAAATCCTGATTATGTACATTATTTTTTTGACCCCGATGAAGAAACACAAATTATTATAAGTCAAAAAACAAAACGTTGGGATTATTATTTTACTTATAACTCTTACTTGTTTTTGTTTTTCTCTTTTATTAGTTATTGCAGTTATTTTATTTATGGTTTATTTTTTACTTCAAGATTTAAATCCTCTTCATTCACCCGTCGTATCCAGGCAATTATTATTATTTTGTTATTACTCGCCATTTCCGCAGTGGGCCTTACTTCTGCCAACCTGGTATCTAACCAGTTTGAAGCAGATAATGTAAAACAATTGCAGGAAAAAACACAAACTATTATTAACGAATTGGCCTCACAATTTACACCGGTTGAAATATTTGATGAATCGCAAAAAGAATTGGTGAATTTAAAATTAAAAGAATACGCTCATTTATTTAATACGGATATAAGTTTATTTAGTAAAGAAGGAAAATTATTCAATACCAGTGAGCCGCGTTTGTATGATCTTGGTTTAGCTGCGCTATTAGCTAATCCGCAGGCATATGCTGATCTGAAAAACAATAAAACTTCAGCAACAAATGTAAACGAAAAAGCAGGTGAATTAGATTATTTATCATTTTACACACCGCTCTTTAATGCCAAAAAAGAAGTGATCGGTTTTGTGAATTTACCTTACTATGCAAAGCAGGCAGATCTTGTAAATGAGCTTTCAGGTATTATCAGTGCATTCATAAATGTGTATATAATTTTATTTGTGATCAGTATTTTATCGGGATTAATTTTAGCTGGATATATTACACGTCCGTTGCAATTGATCAAACAACAAATTGCCAATATTACGCTTGGAAAGCAGAACGAAAAAATTAAATGGCAAAGCAATGATGAGATCGGAAAATTAGTATTTGAGTACAATCAAATGCTTGTAAAATTAGAAGAAAGCGCTAACCTTTTAGCGCAAAGTGAACGTGAAAGTGCCTGGCGTGAAATGGCGAAGCAGGTAGCACACGAAATTAAAAACCCACTCACGCCTATGAAATTAAACCTGCAATATTTGCAGCATTTAATGAAAAATAATCCGGACGATTTTAAGGAAAAATTTCAAAAAGCAAGTGCGGGAATAATTGAACAGATAGACTCCTTAGCCAATATTGCCAACGAGTTTAGCAGTTTTGCTAAATTCCCAAAAACAAATTTGCAAAAAATTAATCTTTCAGAAATAATTAAAACTTCTGTTCTTACATTTGAGAATCATAAAAATATTTCAATTAACAACCATATTTCAGAACCTGAAATTTTAGTGCAAGGCGATAAAGATCAGGCCTTACGTGTGTTTAATAATATTTTTAAAAATGCAGTACAAGCGCTTGATGAAGTAGTAGATCCGAAAATTGAAATTGACCTTAAACAAATGGATGGTTCGGTAATTATTTCAATTAAAGATAATGGCATTGGTATAAGTGAGGAGATGAAACAAAAATTATTTACGCCAAATTTCACCACTAAAAATACCGGTTCAGGTTTGGGTTTAGCAATGGTAAAAAACATTATGCAAGGTTTTGATGGTAAGGTTTGGTTTGAATCTGAAATTAAACAGGGCACTATTTTTTACCTTGAATTTTTAAAAGCATAACCATGGCTGAACCTAATGAAGGCTGGGTGCCTGAGCGGCAAGTAATAAACCAAAGGGTTTTAGGCAAATGTCCTGAATGCAAACACACAGAATTATTGTGGATAGAACGCATCTTAATTGAAGGTAGTTTGGAAAATTACCACCTTATGCATACCGAAGTGGATGATGTTTACGAGTGCGAAAAGTGTAAACACAGCTGGAAAGAATTCAGGTATTTGTAAAATAGTAATCTTAAAATTTTGTTGCAAGATTTTTTGGGCGTGTCCCTTCGGGTCGGGCTTTTACTCCAAGTCCTCGCTTCGCTGCGGGCTTTTCGTTCAATCCCTCACGCGAAGTTCGGGAACTGCGTTAGGGATGCGAAGGGCTTGGTGCGTAACGAAGTGCAGCACGGTAGCGAAGCGAACCCCGTAACAGCCCGGGCCGAAGGTAACGCCCAAAAATAGGTTCTTAATTTTTCAATTTTTTTGCCCTGTTTTGATATTTCAAAAAACAGCAGAAAAACCCCATTTTTTATAGGCTTTTCCCAGTTCTTTAGGTTAAATATTATTAGTATCTTCGTCATCCTTAATAAAAAAATTATGGCAAAATTTAGAAGAGAAGATGCCCTGGATTACCACTCACAAGGCCGTCCCGGCAAGATCGAAGTAGTTCCAACAAAGCCTTACAGCACTCAACGTGACCTAACATTGGCCTATTCTCCAGGCGTTGCTGAGCCATGTTTAGAGATCGAAAAAAATCCCGAAGATGCTTACAAATACACGGCAAAAGGTAATCTTGTAGCTGTTATTTCTAATGGTACCGCGGTTCTTGGCCTTGGTGACATTGGCGCATTGGCTTCAAAGCCGGTTATGGAGGGAAAAGGATTATTATTTAAAATTTTCGCAGACATAGATGTGTTTGATATTGAGGTAGATACAAAAAATATAGATGAATTTGTTAATACTGTAAAAAACATAGCCCCAACTTTTGGTGGTATAAACCTGGAGGATATCAAAGCTCCTGAATGTTTTGAAATTGAACGACGTTTAAAAGAAGTTCTAAATATTCCATTGATGCATGATGATCAGCATGGAACAGCAATTATTAGTGCTGCCGGTTTGTTAAATGCTGTTGAGATCTCAGGCAAAAAAATGAAGGA